>JAJEEZ010000561.1:0-8689 GCA_022820705.1 Candidatus Latescibacterota bacterium
TTGGAGCATCTGAAAAAACGAAATCAGGTTGCTCTTTCCTGCACCATTGGCACCGACGAAGACGTTGAGGCTTTTCAGTTCAAAATCTTCTAGTTCTTGGATGGATTTGAAGCCACGGATCGTGAGCTTGTCTAAAGGATCTCCCATGATTGATTACCTCCTTATGCCTCGCTAATGTCCCACAGGCGTTGCATGAATTCTTTCTCAATCAGGCGTACTTTCCAGTTTTCGTCGTCCGTTGCGCAAGAACCAAATAGCCTTCGCCGCGGAATTGTTGCAGATTGATGTGCATGGTCTCTCCTATCAGTTGGGAGATCGCTGCGTGGCTCGTTCGATCAAGAGCCGATCTTGCTGGCTTCGCCGCACCTGCGTCTCTATAGCGACCGGGTCCCACTCGGACAATAGCCGCTCTTGGAGGACGGCTAAGGTGGCCGCGTGGGCTGGATGGTCCGCTAGGTCGTCGAATTCGTTGGGGTCGGCCTCCACGTCGTATAGCTGGGGTGGATCTCCCAAGCTGTAGTGGAGCTTGTAGCGGCCGCACCGCAGCATGGCCGTTGGTCGCTGCACGCCGTGGGCGAGATATTCGGAGAATGCTTCGTCCTTCCAGTCCGCGTCTTGCCCTTGCAGCAATCCTACCAGACTGTCGCCGTCCAATGACCCTGCGCTAGGTGCGTCGGCGACTTCGACTATGGTCGCTACTAGATCCACTAGTGACACTACTTCGTCAACGCGCCGACCAGCTGGGATTTGTCCGGGATAGACCATTTGCAGGGGCACTTTGGCGGACGCCTCGTACATGCTCGACTTCCGCCACATGCCGTGATCGCCGTTCATTTCCCCGTGATCGCTGAAATGCACGATGAGCGTGTTGTCGCGCTGTCCGGTTTCTTCTAGCGCGGCGAGTAGGCGGCCGATCTTCTCGTCGAGATAGGTAATCAGCCCGTAGTAACCGGCGCGGGCGCGGCGCACTTGTTCATCGGGAAAATCGACTCCCCCGAACATGGCCCGCATCCGCTGGTGTACAGGGTGCTGGCTTTCGAGGTGGCCGGGGGGGATCTCCGGCAGGTCGATTTGGTCGAGGGGATAGAGGTTGAAAAACCGCTCGGGCACTACGAGCGGAAAATGCGGCGCAATAAACGAGACATTCAGCGCCCAAGGCCGCTCCTTGCGGGCCGGATCGCGCAGATAGGCCAGCGCTTGTTCCTCTACCAGATCATCGACTTCGATCTCCAAGGTCGTCCCCGGCCCGGCCTCGGCGACTCCACCCCAGGGCTTGTCGGCTGGCGGCGTGCCTTTGCTCCAGTCGGGCGTGCCGCGCAGGACGCCGTCTTTGGTCCACAGTTCGGCGTGCAAATCGCGCGCTAGCTGGGCGCGGAAGCCGTGCAGTTGGTCGGGGCCGCAAAAGTGCTGTTTGCCCGAGAGTACCACGTCGTAGCCAACGGCGCGCAGCCGATGGGCCCAAGTGACTGCATCCGATGGCAGGGGGCTGGCATTGTCAAAGGCACCGATCTGGTTGATGTAGCGGCCGGTCATAAATGACATCCGCGACGGCAGGCAGAGCGGAGAGTTGCAATAGGCGTTGGCAAAGGTCGCACCCTCGGCGGCCAATTGATCCATAAAAGGCGTCTGCACGAGCGGATGTCCGTAGGGGCCGCTGTACATGGGCGCGTGTTCGTCCGTCATAATGAGCAAGATGTTGGGGCGGTTCACGGGTTGCTCCTGGTTTGCAGGTGTGAAAAGTTGCGGCGAAGATAAGCCAAACAGATTCCGCTAGCCATCGGCCCGCACCCCCAAGCCGTGGACATAGACCAATTCACTGCCGCGGTAGCCCGTCCACAAGACCAAGCCGCCGATTAGGACGCCGAGCCCGATCCACGCATAGAGCGGCCATCCTTCAAGCCGCCCCTTGAGGTGCAAGGGCAAGCGTCCGAGGACGGCTCCCAATCCCAACAGCAAGGTCCAAGTGGCGAGGGATTCGTGCGTGGCTAACGGCTCTGCGGCTGGTCCCTCCCAAGCCTTGGTCGCGGCAGCGTTGCCGCTGAGCACGGCGGCGGTCGCCGCTAGTACGCCCAACACCAGCAAGCCGTACGCTAGGTGGTGCCCGGCGCGGCGACCTAGCCACAGAGCACCTAGATCGCACAGCGGACTCAGCGACAAGAGTGCGATGGGGTAGTGGACGATGAAGGGATGCCAATCCATATTGTATTGTTATTGTTAATAGAACTTAGGATTGTTAATGAAACTTTGGGAACGCAACACCTCAAACCGGAGCAATGCCCCATGGCCACGGATCTGCGCCAACACATCGCCGACACACTGCTAATCGACACGCACGAGCACCTGCGCAAGGAGCGCGACTGGGTCGAGGACGGCCCGGATATTTTGCAAGATCTTTTTGGCAACTACGTGCCCGCCGACCTGATCGCCGCTGGTGCTACTCCCGAAGACCTGCACAAGCTCAACGACGCTTCCGACCCGGACTTGGGAGCACGCTTTGACCGCATCCGATCGGCCTTTGCGTCCATCCGCTTCACCGGCTACGGCGAGGCCGTGCGCATCCTCGCGCACGAGATCTATGGCATGGCCGAT
The DNA here is from genome assembly GCA_022820705.1 of Candidatus Latescibacterota bacterium. GTDB lineage: Bacteria > Latescibacterota > UBA2968 > UBA8231 > UBA8231. Next base: position 2,590 of record JAJEEZ010000561.1, read on the forward strand.
TTTAGCGGCGACGAATTGCACAAGGCGCAAGAAAAGCTCAGCACTTGGCGTCAACCCGGCGGACGACACGAGCTGCTCAGCCAAATAGGTCGGCTCGACCACGTGCAGACCGACGACTTTTCTTGGCCCTGCCTGCCAGACGAGTCCGGCGTAGATTTCTTTCTCTACGACTTGTCTTGGGCCGCCTTTTGCAACGGCCAAATCGACGCCGAGGCCATTGAGCGCGAAACAGGCGTGGCCGTCACCGACTTGGCTAGCCTCAAACAGGGCATGGAAGCCATCTTTGCCCTGCACGGCCCCCATGCCATAGCGGTCAAAGCGCAGCACGCGTACAACCGCACGCTGCGCTGGGAAGAGCGCGCCGACGCCGACGCCGAGCGCGTGCTCCAACGCCTGCTCCAAGGCGCAGAACTCGACGAGCCGAGTCGGTTGCTGTTGGGCGACTGGTGCTGGGCGCGGGGCACTGAATTGGCGATCGAGTACGAGCTGCCGTTCAAGATCCACACTGGCTACTACGCTGGCAACGACCGCATGCCCGTTGACCGCATCAAAAGCGGCAACCTCTGCCCCTTGCTGGCCCGCTACCTCGATTGTCGCTTTGTGCTGATGCACATTGCCTATCCCTATTCCAACGAATTGGTCGCGCTGACCAAGCACTACCGCAACGTGTACGCCGATCTCTGCTGGGCGTGGTCGATTGACCCGTACAGCTCGTGCGACTTTGTGCGCCGTTTTATCCACGCGGCTCCTGCGTCCAAGCTCTTTGCCTTTGGCGGCGACACGGGCTGGCCGACCAGTTCGGTGGCCTACGCGATTCAGGCGCGCCGCTGGCTCACCCGCGCCCTCCAAGGCGAGATAGACGACGGCTTGCTGACCGAGGCCGAAGCCATAGAGTTGGCGACCCGCTTTATGCGCGGCAACCAAGAGGCCTGTTTCGACTTGGCTGGGACGCGGCAGGCGCTGCGAGCTTCAGCGGCTTAGGTTGCGCTAGGGTCGATCGGTTGGTGAGAAGAACCGAGCCGACAGGACAGGTCGCGTCGCCAGGGACCGGAGACATCAAGCACCGTCATTCCCGTGGAAGAACGTCACCCTGTGCCTCGACACGGGGCGGAAATCCAGAGTAGTCAAGAAATTCGCCAGCCTAGACTCAAACAGGTCGAGTTGCAGCGCAGGAATTCGCAGAGGAGGCGGTCGTGGCTGGATCACGGTCTGCCCCGGAGTCTGCACCTTGGACTTCGCCTCCATCCCGTTCACGGGAAGCGGCCGCGGACTCTGGCCCGTCGATCCGAATCCAGCAGATCCGGTAGCGATCTGGGACCCGGACGCCGCTAGCTGAGCCGGGTGCCGTCCCAATAACGGTCATTCTCCACCCGGTCGTTCAAGGAACCAACCACATCGACATAGCGCCTATTTAGAAAGAGGAGTGAAAAAGCGCCCATGACAGACGAAATAACTCATTTACGACAAGAAGTAGAGCAGCTTCGCGCGAAGCTGGAGCAGGCGCAGGCAGGCAGAAGCGGTTATTACTGGTCTCCCCTGGTCCAACGGGACTGGTTCAACCTGCAGCGCATTCCCAATACCGGGTTGGATCGCGAAGCCGTCAAGCTGATGGTAGAAAACGCGCATACGCTCGATTTCGATCACCGGCTGAATACTTCCTCCTACGTGAACGTCGCCCTTGAGCGAGAAGAGGAGGCCATCGCCCTCATGGGTCTGCGGGTGAACCTCGCCGACCAGACGGTATATCCCCAGTCGTATAAACTGCACGACGCGAGCGTCAACATGATCGCCAACCTGTGGCATTGCCCTAAAGACCCAGAGTTCGAAGACTACGGCGTCTTCCCGGGCGCGGGCACCGTCGGTTCCACTGAGGCTTGCCTACTCGCTGGGCTAGCGCTGAAGTTCCGCTGGCGCAATTGGTACGCCAAGCGCCAAGGGAAAACAGTGGAGCAAATCCTGCACGCACGTCCGAACCTGATCATCACCACCTGTTTTCAGGCGGCGTGGGAAAAGCTGTTCAAATACATGGATGTCGAACCAAGGTTGATTCAGCCGTCAGTGAAAACATTCACGTTGGACCCGGAACAGGTTCGCGAGCAGATCGACGATCAGACCATGGGCGTGGTTTGCATCATGGGCAATCACTATGGCGGACACTACGATCCAGTCCAAGAAGTGAGCGATGTCATTGATCAAGTCAACGCTGAAAGAGGCTATCAGGTTGGCATCCACGTCGATGCCGCATCTGGTGGCTTCATCGCGCCTTTCCAAGACAATCTGCCCCCGTGGGACTTCCGCGTCAGTAACGTGTTGTCCATATCCTCAAGCGGACACAAATACGGCGAATCCATTTGCGGCACGGGTTGGATCGTCTGGCGGCATCGCGCCGACCTGAGCGACCACGTCGCCATCTCCGTGAGCTACCTTGGCGGCAAGGCAGAGTCATATACCTTGAATTTTTCTAGGCCAGCGGCGGGAGTTTACGGCCAGTACTACAAGCTGCTGCACTATGGTATGTCCGGTTATCGCCAATGCAGCGACAACATGATGGAGAACGCTCGCTTTCTGCGCGACGGGCTGCGGGCGATGACCCACGCTGGCAAACCTCGCTTTGCAATGCTCGACCACGGCGACGAGGGCTGTCTGCCGGTGGTAACCGCAAGGCTAAATCCAGCATGCGAGTTGGGCTACGACGATGTTGACCTACAGCATGTGCTTTCCCAGCATCACTGGTATGTGGGCAGCTATCGGATGCGATTCGAACATCCCCTGTCGGGCGAGCAACTCCCTCTTTTTTGCGACGCGGACGCGGAATCGTGTATGTTCCGCATTGTCGTGAAGAGCAACCTCACCCGAGGTATGGCAGAACACCTGCTTGAGTCTATTCGCCTGGCCCTCGACTTCCTCGATGAAATCGCGGCAAACGGATCACCAGAATTCGACATGCACCATCTCCGGCACAAAGACCAACGCCGCTTCACCAACCACTGCTGAGGATCGAGACGACCGTGAAAGCACAACGACTAATTTGCACAGACATCCGGCGGATCGAACTGGCGGAATTTGAACTGCCGCGCGTGCCCGACCACGGCATTTTGGTGCAAAACGACTACACCGCCGTAAGCGTCGGCACGGAAATCTACGGCTACGCACACGGCGGCGAACCGGCGAGTGCGAAAACATTTCCGCGCTCCACCGGCTATTGCAACACGGGCGTGGTGCTTGAGGTCGGCAAAGATGTGCGGGGGATGCAACCCGGCGACCGCATTGCTGGCCAAGGCAACCACGCCAGCCACGCGGTCCTGACCGATAATTTCCGCAAAGCACCCGCCGGTGTCCCGCCCAAATCCGCAGCATTTATGGTCATGGGTGCCATTGCCCTGCACGGGCATCGGGTTGGCCGCCCCGAATTGGGCGAGGCTGTTGCCATCACCGGCATGGGCATTGTGGGCCAATTGGCCGCGACCTTTGCGCGGTTGGCCGGTGCCCTCCCGGTCGTTGCAATCGATCTGGACGATTTCCGCTTGGGCAAAGCCGAAGACCGAGGCGCGGATGTCTGTATCAATCCCACTACCACTAATGATGTCGCCGCAGCCGTGCGCCAGCATTGCGTGGGCGATGGCGTCGATCTGGTCATCGAAGCAACCGGCATCCCCGCCGTCTATCCCATGGCCCTGACCCTGCCGCGGCTAGGGGGTCGCTTAGTCGCGTTGGGCTCTCCGCGCGGCACCGTCGAAGTGAGCTTTCTACCCGAAGTTCACCAGCGCGAAATCGCCATTCTCGGCGCGCATCAGCCCAAAACCCCGGACGATGACCACATCTATTATCCTTGGAACAAAAGCAGAGACCGCGATCTAGTCTTGCGCTTGATGGCCGCCGGCAAGCTACCCATCGAAGATCTAATCACCCACGTCGCCAATCCCGCCGATTGCCAACCCACCTACGATATGCTCGCCGACAATCCACAAGAGGAGCTGGGCGTGGTATTTGAATGGGCGTGATTCCGAGAACCGCGATCTTATCCCGCGAGATCTACATATCTTTGCAGAGACGTAATCAAAGGCGCGAAACTGCTTTTAATTTCGCGCATTTCATTTATATGACGCCTCATGTAACATCTCACTTACATCTCTATTCACAACGGCGGTAGGCCATTGCCCCAGCTTCGACAGTTGGGTAAATTTGGAATTTTTAGGCTTGGGAAAATGAGCTACAAATTGGCGTATAGCGGCCTATTCTGGCGGGCACCCGATCTAGCGCAAGAGCTAGAAGCTCTGCGAACGTTTGGCTGGGATGGCTGGGAGGCGCGGCAACCGCTCGACTGGTTGGGCACGCCCCAGCGCGTGCGGCGGCTCTGCGAAGCATCTGGCGTGGAAGTGGCCGCCGTATGCGGGCCAAATGTCGCGCTGGACCTCGACGGGCCGAGCCAACAGATCAACAAGCGGCGCATCGAGTTTGCCGCCGAGCTCGGGGTCGAGACCTTTATGACCAAAGGGCCGGGGCGAGACGGTCGGAACGGTACGGACGCGGAATTGGACCAGATGGCGGCTGCGTACGAGGATCTGGCCGCGTACGGCGCGGACTTAGGCGTTGTGGTTACGTTTCATCCGCATATCAATCACCTCGTCGACAGTGCCACAGAATGGAAGCGCTTCATGAGTCGCCTAGACGCGTGCCGCCTCTGTATGGACATGTCCCACGCCGTGCATTGGGGCTACGACCCAGTCCAAGCCGTGCGCGACTTCGCCGCGCGGATCGCGTACGTGCATCTGCATGATTTCAAAGACGGACAGACCGTGGAACTGGGCGAAGGTCCCATGTGCGACTACCCGGCATTTATGGCGGTGCTGCGGGAAGCCGGATACACCGGCTGGATCACAGTCTGCCCCGGAGCAGCCGCGCGGCCCGAAACCGAAAAGATGCAAATCAACCGCCAGTACATGCGCAGCATTGGCTATTAGACATGGTATAGGAGAACAAAAGCATGAGTCAGATACAGGCAGCGATTATGACCGGCCCAGGCCAGATCGCCGTGCGTTCGTATCCCAAACCCCAAATCGGCGACGACGAAGTCCTATTGAAAATCGAGCGCACGGGCATCTGCGGCAGCGACAAGCACATGTTCGCCGGCCACATGGCCCTGCCGTTTCCCGTGATACCCGGTCACGAATTAGTGGGCATCGTCGAGGAGATGGGTCCAGCCGCAGCCGATAGCCTAGCCATAGTGGGCGGCCCAGTCGCAGTGGGCGACCGCGTGACGACGACGCCCTCGTCGCGGGCCTGCGGGCGGTGCTACTACTGCCTGCACATGCCTCAGCGGCCCACCCTGTGTTCCAACCGCTTTGTGTACGGATTTGTGTCCGCCGATATAGCGCCCATGCCGCGCGGTGGCTTTGCCGAATATCTGCATTTGACGGGCCATTCGTGGCTCTTCAAGATCCCCGACGACCTGCCCTCGGAACGGGCTGTGCTCACCGAGCCAGCAGCCGTGGCCACCCGCGCCGTAGAGCGCGCCTTGGGTCCGGGCATCCCGCACATCGGTGAAGGATTGGGCCTCGACAAATCCGTGCTGGTCCTCGGAGCCGGTCCCATCGGCCAACTCGTGGTGGCGGTGCTGAGCCACATCGGCACCGACCTGATTATCGCGGGCGACCTAAGTGCGGCCCGGTTGGAACTCGCCCGCGCCATGGGCGCTCATAAAGTACTCGCGATGGGAGAAGGTGGCCCTGAGCAACGGCAGCTAGCCCTCCAAGACATGACCGCAGGCGTGGGAGCCGACATCGTCATTGAAACAGCCGGCGCGCCCGTGGCCTTCAAGGAATCGCTCGACTTGGTGCGCCGGGGCGGCATCGTCGTGGAGGTGGGGCATTTCACTGATCCGGGGGCCGTGGAAATCCACCCGCACATCGTCTGTTTTAAAGATTTGGACATCCGCGGCATGTGGGCGTATCCTTCCATGCAGTTCAAGACCGCGCTATCTTTCTTGCGTAGCACAGTCGCGCCCTTGGATCGCTTTATCACGCATCGGCTACCGCTGTCCGACATCCGCGAGGGCCTCGACATTACCGGCGGTGAAGAGGCCATGAAGGTAGTGGTGGAG
>JAJEEZ010000248.1:0-6478 GCA_022820705.1 Candidatus Latescibacterota bacterium
CTCGGCGAGCTGGCGGTTGGCCCGCTCGAGTTGGGTCTGGGCTTCGGCCCGCTCGTTTTTGAGCCGGTCCGCTTGGCTTTTAGCGTCCTGCAAGCGGGCGTGCTCAGCTTCGACCGGGCGCAACTCGGCGAGCTTTTGGCCCAGTGTCTCGTGCTCGGTGCTGCTGTAGCCTAATAGCTCGATTTCTCCGACTAGCTTGTGCAGGCGTTCGCGTTCGCCGGGAGCGTACGATTGGTCGCTGAGTTCGCGGTCGAGGGCGGCCAACTGCTCAGCTAGCGACTGGGCCTCAGCGGCCGATTCCCGCAATTGCCCGAGACGAGCTTCTCCGGCGGCTAGCTCTTGATGCACTTGCTGGAGGGGCGCGATTTCCTCACCAAGGGCCTTGTAGTCCGTTCGCATCTTTTGCAACTGGTCGTCGAGAGTGGCCAGCTCGCTGCCCAGAACGGCGATGCGCTCTTGGCGGCGCTCTTCCCGTTGCGCCAGTTCTGCCGCGACCTGCTGGCGATGTTCGGCGTCGAGGGCACTGCCGCACAATGGGCAATTGGCGTCGTCGGAACCGGCCAAGGCCTGAGCCTGTTGGCGTTCGTTGGCTAATTCTTCTTCTTCGGCGCGGAGTTTTTGCTGCCGCTCGGCGATTTGGGTATTGAGCTCGCTGCCCTCGTCCTTGAGGCGGTCCCGTTCCTCGGCTTTGGCCTGTAATTGGGTTAGTTGCGCTTGTAACTGATGGATGTGGGCTTCTAAGGTTTTCTCTTCGGCGGTGGCTCGCTCCAACTGTTCTAATTGCTTGGCGAGTGCTTGGCGCTGGCTTTTGCGGTCCTGCCCTGCGCGATATAGTACGTTTTCGAGGTCGCGGCGCTCGCTGAGGAGCTCTTCGTAGCGGATCCGAGCATGTTCTATAGCTTGGGCTTGCTCGCTGAGAGTTTTGAATTGGGCGTAGCGGATGGCGATGGTCTGCTCTCGATTGAGCAAGGCTTGGTGCTCGTCGAGTTGGCGCTGGCGCTCGCCGAAAGTGGCTGCCCAGCGTTCTTGCTGCCGCTCCACTTCTTGGCGCGCTTGGGAGATTCGCTCTGCTAGCTGGCGGCGGTGGGTTTCTAACGCGCCGTGCTCCTGAGCTTTTTGTTCGAGCAGGCCGACTTGGGTATGGAGCTGATTGTAGGTTGCAAAGTCCCGCTCGATGGATTCGTCAGCCGCTAGTATTTCACTGTCTTGACGCTGCTGATCTAGCAGGTTCACGAGTTCGGCGGAGACCTGCTGCTTCCGCTCGGCGACGCGCTGCTGCTCCCGGTCTAGCTCGGCGATGCGCTGGCGGATCTTCACCAGTTCTAGGCGCTGGGCCTCCAACTCGGCTTGTGCTTTTTCTCGGCTGCTGATTTCGCTGCCGAGTAGAGTGAGGTGGTTATCGACGGCGCACAGCTCGGATTCGTAGCCTTCGCGCTTGGCCAATTCGGTATCGAGTTCGCCGAGGCGGGTTTGCAGGGTCTCACTCTGGCGCTGGTGCTCTTGATAGCGGACCCGAGCCATGCCTTGGAGTTGGTCGTAGCGCCCTAGGCCGAGGATTCGCCCGAGGACTTCTTTGCGCTGCCTAGCGTTTTTTTGGGTGAACTCGTCGGCGCGCCCTTGGACTATGAAGGCCGAGTTGACAAAGGTGTCGTAGTCCATGGATAGGAGTTCGTTGATGCGCCGCTGGGTGGGATTAATGCCCTCGCCTTCGCTGAGGGTGCGGAAGACTCCGTCGCTTTCTACTTGCAAGTCTAAGGCCGGGACGCCTCGCTTGGTGCGACGCCAACTGCGGATGACGCGGAAGTGCTTTTCGCCGAGGGCGAAGTCGAAGTCAACCCGCATCTCTCTGGCTCCGATCCGACACAGTTCTTCGTCGCTGCGGCTTTTGCGAGCTTGGCCCCACAAGGCATAGGTGATCCCATCGAGCAGGGCGGATTTGCCGTGGCCATTGCCGCCTGTGAGGCAGGCGACGTGAAACTGGGTAAAGTCGAGCGGCGGTACCTCCTCGCCGTAACTGAGAAAATTGCGCAGCGAAAGGGAGAGCGGGATCATTCGGTGCCTTCGTCGCGTTGGCCAGCTTCAAGCTCGCGCTCTAGGTGGAGCGCGTAGTTTTTGAGCTCGGCGCGGTGGGCTTGCAAGTCTGGGCTGTTGTCTATGTAGCGGTCGAGGGCATCGCCTAGTTCGGCCTCTTCGCTGATTTCGGCGCGGCGTTGGATCACTTCTGGAGCAAAGCGCGGTTGGATGGAGGCGACGTGAAAGGCCGGGTCGAGCGCTTGCCGCACTTGTTGTAAGTCCACTGGCGTAGCGTAGCCTGCGGGTAGGTCGTAGAGGACGCGGACTACGGCGTCTGCTAGCTCGGCCTCGGCGCAGGCAGCGACGATGCGCTCGGTGGCGTCTTGGCCATCGAGGACCTTTAGCTTGATGGTTGCAAAGCGCCGCGCTGGAACGGGGACGAACTCAAAAGTGGTCGCCCGGCATCTCGGTGCGATTGCGTCCTCTGCGATGTGTACGAGGCAGAAGCCTTTGTCTTCGCCTTCCTCGCCAAAGTCGATGCGCTCTAGGCTGCCCGAATAGACCACGGGCGGATGTTGGTCGGAGTTGAGATCTTGATATTTGTGGATGTGCCCTAAGGCGACGTAGTCGTAGGCGGGATTGGCAAGAGCGCTAGTGAGCAAAACGGGGTCTTGGCCAATGATGGCGGTGCGTTCGCCCCCAGAATAGACGGCGTCGGCGGCTGCGAGGTGGGCGACGAGTACGCCCGGCAGTTTTGGGTCGAGCTGTCGGGCGTACTCGTCGATCTGGGCCGCGTAAATTTTTTGGATCTCGCCGCGGATTTCCTCTAAGGACAGGTCGCGGTATTCATCGCGGGTGAGTAGGGCATGGCGCGTCGGCCAGGGCAGGCCGGCTACTTGCACAAGACCATTGGCGGTCTCGATTCGCAGGAACTCCGGGCGGCGGATGACGTGAGTGCCCTCTAGCTGTAGAGTGCTGAAAATGTAAACCGAAGTGGCTTTGCCGAAAGCGCCCGGTGCGTCGTGGTTGCCCACCACCAGCACTATGGGGATACCGGCCGCTTGTAGGCGCTGGAGTTGGCGGGCCAAGACGCGCTGATGGGTCGGGGTCGGATCGCAATTTTTGTACATGTCGCCAGCGAAGAGGACCAAATCGACCGCTTTTTCAATGGCTAGGTCAAATACCGCTTCTAGGCTGGCGGCGAAATCTTGCACCCGCGAATGCAAGCCGGTGCTTGGGTCGAGGCTGCCGTGGTTTTCGACGCCCAGATGCAGGTCGGCAAAGTGCAGGAGTGTCAATGCCATGAGATGCGCGTGTGCGTTGTGGTTGGGAAGGGGTGGCTCGGTCTATGAATTTATAGGAGGGTGGCGAACTTGGGCAAGTCCCTTAGTTTGCACCTAGACATCGTTTTTAGTACATTAATTTACTTAAGCAGCGGAAGCGGTAGCGCGCTTCCGCTTTTTGTGTTGAATAGCGCATGTTGTTCTCTCCTGCTAGAGGCTTTGTATGAGTGAAGTATATCTTTCGCGAGAAGGCTACGAAAAACTTCAGGGCGAATTGAAGGAACTCAAGGAGACCGAACGCCCGGCAGTGCGTCAGGCTTTGCAGCGGGCACGGGAGTTCGGCGACCTATCTGAGAATGCCGAGTATTCGGCCGCTAAAGAAAGGTTGCTCTTCCTAGAGCAGCGCATCGGCAAGCTCGAAGAGACACTCAGCCGGGCTCGCCTGCTAGAAAACGAGGCGATCCCGGAAGACAAGGTCTATATCGGTGCCACCGTAGAGCTGGAGGATCTCGCGAAGGCGCGTCAGCTCACCTACACGCTCGTCGCTCCCGAGGAAGCGGATTTTGAAGCGGGGAAAATCTCCACGGTTTCGCCGATAGGCAAGGGGTTGCTCGGGCACGAAGAAGGAGAAGAAATCGAGATTGAAGTACCTGTTGGCAAGCTGCATTACAGGATTGTCAAAATCACTCGCTGAGCGCAAGTATCCAGTTTACTTGGCGACTCCCGGAAAGGCCTGTATCTCTCCGGGAGTTTCGCGTTTTGGGCTGCGTCCAGTATTCTTGACATATTAAGGAGGCTGTTATATATTTAGACTTCTGTAAATTAAACGGGCATTAATCCGGCTCGAGCGGGAATAGCTCAGTTGGCTAGAGCGCGAGCCTTCCAAGCTCGGGGTCGCGGGTTCGAGTCCCGTTTCCCGCTCCAGATCACCAAAACGATTGCAGCCGATGTAGCTCAGTCGGTAGAGCGCATCCTTGGTAAGGATGAGGTCACCAGTTCAATCCTGGTCATCGGCTCCACTTTCCTACAGTGTTTCCATTTAAACGCGACAAGTTCTGATGCCAAGAGATCAAATAACGCTGGAGTGTGAAGTGTGCAGCCAGCAAAATTACACGACGACCAAAAATAGACGAAACCAGCCAAGCCGCGTGGAGTACAAAAAGTATTGCCGTTTTTGCCACAAGCACACGGCTCACAAGGAAGCCCGCTAGGCATAGGGCAGTAGCTCAATTGGTAGAGCACCGGTCTCCAAAACCGGCGGTTGCAGGTTCAAGTCCTGTCTGCCCTGCCAGGCTTCTGCATTAGGGAATGGGATGTGGAATAAACTTACTAATTTCATCAAAGATGTGCGGACCGAATTTTCCAAAGTGAGTTGGCCTACTCGCGAGGACTTGGTCAGTTCCACTGGGGTGGTATTAGTCTTTTCGGCGATTTTTGCGGTTTTTATTGGCATATTCGACCTAATTATTTCTTTTGTTTGGGGAATACTTCTAGGCCAGTAATGCCCGCTGGGCATATCTAAGGGAAGCGGCGAGCAACGTGCATCGCTTTTTTTCCTTATTTATGCTTGGCGAATGGGAGCTAACACCGGATTGAAGCCATGGCACAGCGCTGGTATGCTCTACATACATATTCAGGGCACGAAAATAAAGTAAAAACCTACTTGGAGTCGCTTATTGAGTCGGGGGCTGCCAATGATGCGATTGCCCGAGTCGTCGTGCCGACCGAGGAAGTGGTCGAACTTCGCGCCGGCAAGAAAACCAAGACTAGGAAGCGGTTTTTGCCTAGTTATGTGCTAGTGGAAATGGAGATGTCCAAGGACGCTTGGTATCAGGTGACTAACATTCCTGGGGTGACCAACTTCGTCGGCCCAGCTCGCAAGCCGCAACCGCTGCGGCAGGAGGAAATCGACCGCATCTTGGGGCACGTCGATCGCCGCAAAGACCAAGAGGTCGAGGATATTCCCTTTACTGTTGACGATCAAGTGAAGGTCAACGACGGTGCGTTTAAGGATTTTATCGGCACCGTGCAGGAAGTGCTGCCGGAGAAGCGCAGGTTGAAAATCATGGTGAGCATCTTTGGGCGCGGTACATCGGTGGAGTTGGACGTGTTGCAGGTCGAGCCGGTCCAAGAGCCGGTCGGCTGATTTTTATGAGGAATAGTTAATAAATGGCGAAAAAAGAAATAGCCCAAATCAAGTTGCAGGTTCCAGCCGGTCAGGCGAATCCGACGCCTCCTGTTGGGCCGGCGCTGGGACAACACGGCGTCAACATCATGGAATTCTGTAAGACGTTCAATGCCCAGACCCAAGACCAGCAGGGGTTGATCATTCCCGTAATCATTACGGTGTACGCCGACCGCACGTTCTCATTTATTACTAAGACGCCGCCGGCTGCGGTGCTGCTGTTGCGGGCTGCTGAAAAAGACAAGGGGTCGGGCGTGCCCAACCGGGATCACGTAGGCGTTGTATCTTCGGATCAAGTGCGCGAAATTGCCGAATTGAAAATGCCCGACTTGAATGCGGCCTCAATGGAAGCCGCGATGTCGATGATCGCGGGAACGGCCCGCAGTATGGGGATCTTGATTGAGTAGTTGCTTCACATTGTAACCCTCATAAGAGGTTTAAGACATGGCCAGAGGAAAAAAATACAGGAACTCCTTGGCATCTTTCGACCGCGACAGGGCCTATTCGTGGGAAGAGGGGATTAAGCTCCTCAAGGGATTTCCGGCGTGCAATTACGATCCGACCGTCGAGCTTTCTTGCAACTTGGGAATCGATGGCCGTCAGGCCGATCAATCGCTGCGCGGCACGGTGATGTTGCCCCACGGTACCGGGAAGAATCTCCGGGTCTTAGTCATCACCCAAGGACCGCTAGTGCAGGAGGCTGAAGACGCTGGGGCCGATTTCGTCGGTGGGGCCGATATGGCCGAGAAAATCCAGGGCGGTTGGCTCGATTTCGACATAGTTGTTGCCTCTCCAGATATGATGGGGCAGGTAGGTAAGCTGGGGAGGATCTTGGGGCCGAGGGGCTTGATGCCCAACCCAAAGACCGGCACGGTAACGCGCGAGGTAGCCCAAGCCGTCCGCGAGGCCAAGGCCGGTCGCATTGAATACCGCGCCGACAGCAAGTCCGGCAACAACGCCCAAGGCCCCATCGGTAAGATGTCCTTTACCGATAAGG
>JAJEEZ010000552.1:0-3689 GCA_022820705.1 Candidatus Latescibacterota bacterium
CCTAACACCTAAAGGAGACGCCATGTACATCCAAGACCAACTCCCCCACGACCGCGTCACCGACGACAACCTGAGCTACTACAAAGCCATTGGCGTCGATTACCTAACCATCAACTCCCTCCCCCTCGACCTACACACCTACCCCGAGATGGTCGAGTATCTACGAGAAGTCCGCGCCCGCGCCGAAAAAAACGGTCTCCGCTTGTACAACGCCGCCTTAAGCGGCCCGGACGAAATCACTCTCGCGCAACAAGATCGCGACGCCAAAATCGAGGAGTGGTGCAACTGGATCCGGGCCATGGGCACCGTCGGCGTCCCTACCCTCGGCTACAATTTCAAACCCGTGGGCAACTTCCGCACCCCCTCGGACACCGGCCGCGGCGGTGCCCACTACAGCACCTTTGTTTACTCAGAATACGAAGAAGAGAACCACGACTATCCAGCAAAGCACATCGACGAGGACGGAATGTGGGCCAATATCGCCTATTTCCACCAGCGCATCGTCCCCATCGCCGAAGAAGCTGGCGTTACCTTGGCCCTACACCCAGACGATCCCCCGCTACCTGAGCCAATGGGCGGTGCCGCGCGGATCGTCTCCACTCTGGATCAATACGAGAGCATCTTCGCCCTCAACCCCAGCCCCCAAAACGCCATGCTGTTTTGCCAAGGCTGCGTCACCGAAATGGGCATTGATGTGTACGAAGCCATCCGCCGCATGGGCCGCCAAGACAAAATCGCCTACGTCCACTTCCGCAACGTGCGCGGTACGCCCAAGGATTTCAGGGAGGTTTTCGTCGACGAGGGCGACGTCGATATGTACCGGGCGATGCAGACCTATAAGGAGGTGGGCTTTAACGGGCCGTTTATGATGGATCACACCCCGTCTATCCCCGACGACACGGGCGGACGCCAAGGCCACGCCTTCGCCACCGGCTTCATCCGCGCCATGATCCAAGCCGTCTATCGCTAACATGACAACAGCAGCCCAAACTCAGATCACCGCTCATGGCGAACATTGGCTAATCAACGGCCAAACCACGTATCACGGGCGACAATATCGCGGCTGGGAGGTTGAGGGTTTGTTGATGAACAGCCGCATGACAAACGCGGTGTTCGACGACGCAAATCCCGTGACGCGACCTCTTTGGGCGTATCCAGACACGGGCGAATGGGACGCTGAGCGCAACACAGATGAGTTTATCGCGCAGCTACCAACCTATCGGGCACACGGGTTGTTGGCGGTGACGGTCAATCTGCAGGGCGGGAGCCCTACGGGGTACTACCGCGAGGCGGGTTTCCGGGAAATTATGTCCGCGCGACGTATGGAGGCCAGCGACGACGTGATGTGGGCTGGCTTGCCAAGTCCGGCTTCGCAACCTTGGCACAACTCGGCTTTTGCGCCCGATGGTTCGCTAAAACCTGCATATATGGAGCGTACCGCACGCATCACAGCGGCCTGCGACGAACTGGGGATGGTGGTGATCCTCGGGTATTTCTACTTCGGGCAGGACGAGCGTTTGACGGACGAGGCCGCGGTGTGCCACGCGGTGGATGAGGCGACGCAGTGGGTTTTGCAATCGGGGTACGGCAACGTGCTGATCGAGATCAACAACGAGACGAACGTCCCGCGTTACGAGCATGAGGTCCTCCAACCGCATCGCGTGGCTGAACTCATCGAACGGGCACAATCCCACAAATTGGCCGGTCGGCGGTTGCTGGTGGGCACTTCGTATGGCGGTGGTAGAGTGCCGGACGACGATGTAGTGGCGGCATCGGACTACATCATGCTGCACGGCAACGGCGTTGCAGAACCGGCGCGCATCGCTGAGATGGTTGCACAAACCCGCGCCTTGCCTAGTTACACGGCAAAACCGATTCTCTTCACCGAGGACGATCACTTCGCATTCGACGAGCCAGACAACAACTTCCTGTCTGCGCTGTCGGCCTATGCGTCGTGGGGCTACTTCGATCCTGGGGACGCGGCTGGCGGTTCGTCAACCTTCGGCAACTACCGCGATGGCTATCAGAACATCCCGGTCAATTGGGGTATCAACACGGATCGCAAGCGCGGGTACTTCGAGCTGTTGGCGCAAGTTACTGGGGCGAGTGAGCCGAGTATTCTCCCACGTTAAATAGCTCGTCTCCGCACCGTGCCCTAAGCTGTCTCGTTGATCTTAGCCCGCGGCGGCCCGAATCGCCTCACCCATCTTCCGCAGCTTGACCTTGCGGTTATTCGGGTGCATGGGCACCAAGACGGCGCGCGCCAAAACGTCGAGCGAGTCTTGGCAGGTATCCAGCTTGTACTTGACCCGCGCCTTGCGATTGGCCGGTAGCTTAAAGGGATTGAGCGCCGGATGGTGCGCGCCTTGGTAGCGCAAAATAGGCTCCCAGCGCGTATAGACGTGGCGGCCGGTATCCATGGGCAAGAAGGAGCTCACGTCTTTTGCGGCCAATCGGTTGCAAAAGGAGCGCGCCTCGTCCTCAGTAGCAAACAAAAATCCTAGGTGTGTACCGCACTCGTAGTCCAAGCTGTTGTTCTTTATCGACTCCAACCCCGCCTCCAGCCCGACCTGTAGCAACTCCTGCTTGTGGGCGCGCATGGTCTTGAGCATTCCCCGGATCCGCCGCAATTGCACGTTGAGTATCGCCCCCTCGACTTCTGAGCCCCTGAAGTTGGGACCGGCAAATTGCAGCTCTTCGCGCTCTTCGTCGGGGTTCCAGTAAAACGAGCAGCAGTCCACCGCCACCGAGCCGCGCTGATGCACGGCCTCGGCATTGGTTACAAACGCCCCGCCCTCGCCGCAGGTCATGTTCTTGAAGAAGTTGAAACTGAACGCACCGGCGTGGCCCCAACTGCCCAACATCCGGCCCTCGTACCCGCCTCCCACCGCCTGACAGGCGTCTTCGAGAACGAGCAGGCCGCGTTTGCGGGCGATCTTGGTAATTCGCTTCATATCGCAAGGTAGGCCGACCATGTGGACCGGAATAATCGCCCTAGTGTGTTTAGTAATTCGTCGCTTTAAATCCTTGGGGCACAGCGTCAAGGAGTCATCTACATCGGCGATTACCGGAATGGCTCCAGCACCCAGCACCGCCAGGGCGGTCGCCATGTAAGTATAGGCGGGCACAATCACCTGATCTCCCGGCCCCACGCCCAATCCCACCAGCGCCGCGTACAGCGCCGAAGTTCCCGAGCGCGTCATCCGACAGTGCTCCACGCCCACGTAGCGCGCCCAATTCCTCTCAAAGCGGTCGCACTCCCCACCCGATCCATAGCGGAAGATCGCGCCGCTGTCGAATAGCTTCTGTAGTTGCTTGATTTCTGCTTGGCCAATGCGATACATGATGTACTCCTTTACACGAGTTCCAGTTCGACCCAGCGCCGAACTGAATTAATAAGATAAAGGGTGTCGGCCCGCGCCAATTCGCCGACGGACAGCGGGCGTTCGCAGAGTTGACCCTGCGCCAAGAGCTCGGCGCGGAAGGTGCCGGCCAACAACCCAGATTCAACCGGAGGCGTGTAACGAACGCCGCCGCGCTCCAACACCAAGTTGCCGATGCAGCACTCGGTCAGCTCGCCGCGCTCGTTGTACAGCACCACGTCGTCGCAATCCGGGCGCGCCGCCAACTGCCGGTCGTACATAGCCCGATGAGTCGTCTTGTGATACAGCAAGGGATCGCTGCTGTCC
>JAJEEZ010000117.1:0-6508 GCA_022820705.1 Candidatus Latescibacterota bacterium
AGTAGGAACTCGGCTGCGCCAGCTCCTTGAAGTTGGAATACTGACCCGCACTAATAAAAGGCTGGATATAGAGCTCCAAGCTCAAGTCGCGGCTGAAGAGAATGTTGGCCCGCGTCGTCAGATCGAGGGTTTGGCTGTCTAGCTCACCGTACACGAATTGATCGTCTTCTCCGTCGCCGTCCATATCAAAATTTTCGACCCATTGGGCATCGTTGAAATTCCAACTATAGCGCGGCCGCAGACTGATCTCGAACCGCGAAGTCGGCCGGATGCGGATGCTGCCGGAGACCTTGCGGTGGGTGCTGCCAGCCGAGTTGCCGTCCCACTCGTACTCGACCCAGCCGCTGACCATGAAGCGGTCGTCGCTTTCTATCTCAATCTCAAAGCCGTCGCTTGCCGGCCTCGCGATTAGAGGGCCGCCGCGGGTGTCGAGATCATCGAAGGACCGCCACATGTGGTAGTAGTCGAAGTGGATCCACCAGTAGTTTTTGAGCTGGTGGTGGGTGTTGAAGTCAAAGCCGTTTTGCAGGTTGGTGCGGTCGAAGTTCCACGTGCCCCAGCGGTTGAAGTTGTAGAAATTGCGGCGAAAGATGGCCCAGTCCTCTTCCTTGCGCAGTTGGATCCAGAGCCAGGGGTTGTAGAAGTCGCTGCGCCATTGGAAGCCAAGGTCGTCGATCTCGAAATGCCGCGAATAGGCCTCCCACCAAAGCTCGCCGCGCAACCAGCCGCTATTTTTGCTCAAAACCGCCATATTGCCCAAACCGCTGCGGCGCTGGTCATCCACCGTGGCGCGGCTGCCGGCGAACTGGCCCCAAAAGGTGTATCCATTGTCGCGCCACTTGAGAGTCCAATCTACGCCGCCGGTATAGGCATCGCGCGCGCGGTCGCGCTGCACAGCCGTGCCCAAGAGGCCGACGTGCGAGTTGCCAGCAAATAGATCCTGCTTGACGCGACCGACGAGAAAGTGGGTGCGCGGCTCGACGAGGAAGTTGCTGCGCTCTTGGTACTCCTCGCCGGACACCTCACGCACCATGGTCGTCTCAACGCGCGCGTACTCTTTGGCAGTAAGCGCCGTCAGCAGCCCAAAAGTGGTCTTGGACGCGGTCTTGCCCGTCAGCTTGGCTGCGCCCAAAATGGTGGTGGATTCGCTCTCGTTGAGCGCGTCGTGGCCGTCGGGCAGCGAGTGATAGCCGGGCTGACGGCCAATGCGCCGCGAGTAGAACAGGTCAATTGGAGTCTCAAACGCCTCGCCGTCCTCCACGAAGAAGGGGCGGCGCTCATCCTGAAACGTCTCAAAGACCGAGAGGTTGAGCTCGGCCGGGTCGGCTTCCACTTGGCCGAAATCCGGGTTGATTGTGGCGTTGAGCGACACATTCGACGACAGCCCATAGCGCAAGTCCGCGCCGGCACTGCCGAATAATTCGCGCGTATCCGCCACGGTGGAGCGGCCCACCGAGTAGGGCAAAAGTTTCAGCGTGCGCTTAGATTCGATGTCCGCTAAGCCCTCTAGGTGGGCAAAGCGCGAGACCGAACCGCTTTCCTTGCGCGGAACCATGACCCAGAAGGCCTGTTCCTTCTTGCGGCTGATATAGCGGGCGACGTTGATGCCCCAGTCCCCGCCGCTGCTAAAGCGGAGGTTGTGGAACGGGATGGCAAACTCCACGCTCCATCCCTCTGCGCCGATAACATGCGCGGATTCCCACACGCCGTTCCAAGTGTCGTTGTCCCAACCGTAATCCTTGATTACAGCGTCGTAGATCGATCCACCGGCATACACCGCAAAGGCGTAGCCCGTCTGGTGGTCGTGATGCGTGTCCAAGCTAACTTGAATCCAATCGGCTTCGGTCCACTGGTCGCGGCGCACCAAGCGCGAGACGATCTGCTCGGGGGCCGAATCGTAGGCCATGATCCCCACGTAGAGCGCCTCGTCGTCGTACGCCAACTGTACGGTAGTCTTTTCGCTCGCTAGCTGCCCCTCCTCTGGCTCGCGCTGGACAAAACCCGTAAAAATCGGGGCCTGCTGCCACACCGAGTCGTCGAGCACGCCGTCGATCTGCGGGCGAGTATCTTCTATACGCACGGCGTCGAGCGCACGGTCGGGCGCTTGGTGAGCGTGCAGACCGCGAGGGCCGAGGACCGCACAGGCCACCGAGGCCAAACAATACAGCCAGTTGATCAGCCGAGGACATACGTCTGTCTTGCGATTTTGCATGTTTCTTTCTGTGTCCTAAGGTCGAGGGGGTTGATAGCCCTGGGGCAGCGGTCGCTGCCGCTGCCCCAGGCCGGATTCGCAATGCCGCTGCGCGTCAAATAGCCATTAGCTGAGGAAGCGCAGGAGCGGTATCATCGCGAATACAAATAGGCTGATGAGTACGTACATCAGTCCTTGGTTGATGATCTCGCGTCGCATAGTGTAGTTGCTCCTTGCGATGAGGTCCTTGGTTGGCTTGGTGAATGTCGCGCAGACCCGCTGCCGTCCGCCCGGGGTGGGCGGCAACGCCCCGCTGTCTATGCCGCGCCGCAAAGCGGCGAAGCGCTGTCGCGCGTCGATGACCCGGCCGGCCCTGGTCGCAACGCGCATCTTGGCACCGCCGTGGGCAAAGTCCCAAGGGGCGGTGTTGAAGTGTCGTGTTTTGTCGTTGGTTTTCATTTTTTCGGTTCCGTTTCAGCACTCTTTTTACCTGAACAAAAGTTCAGTATAACCCTGATACAATGTCAAGCATTTTTCACAAAAAAAGAGGCCGCAGCGCGTTTTCATTTTCGCGCCACGGCCTCTTGCCACGTGTTAGCTCTCGCAAAGACGAGCTTCAGTCGGGGACACAGCCCCTTCCTCTCGGCGCGAATAGGGTGTTTTCGAGCTGCACGTCGGCAGCTAGATAGGTGCACCCACCATATAGATTTTCTCCGGCGTCTATGCGCAGCGTCCCGCGCATGTCGAAGCGATGTACACCTATCATTTTCATTCTCCTGTGGGCGCTCTTAAAAGCGTCGTGGAGTCTGTCGTTAGCCCTATAATTCATAGTTACGAGGGGGCGTAAAACAGTGTCAAGGGGCTGCGAAAAAAATTTAGAAAACGCGAAATGAGACTAAATCAGGCTCGGGCTAGAGACCGATCCAATAGAGCAGAATCGATAGCCCGAGCGGGCTCCACAAAGTCGAGCCAATGAGAATGCCGCCGAGCAGATCGGGGCGCGCGTCAAAGCGCACGG
This sequence comes from Candidatus Latescibacterota bacterium, assembly GCA_022820705.1. Lineage (GTDB taxonomy): Bacteria > Latescibacterota > UBA2968 > UBA8231 > UBA8231. Next base: position 3,210 of record JAJEEZ010000117.1, read on the forward strand.
TGAGGATGAGGGCATTGATGGCCGTAGGCAAGCAGGAGCACAACAGCAGCACGTCGCGCACCGCGCCCTGCGCACCGATCAGCAGCGTCAGGCCGATACCAATCGCCGGCCCCAGCAGAACCTTGGCACCAATGCCGCCGTACAGGGCGGCCGAGCTGCGGCCGCGGAGGGGGATGTGCGAGACTTGCACCCCGAGGAGGATGATGGCGAGGATCGGGCCGGCCTTGCCGATCAGATCGGACGCGTCTAAGACAGAGGCCGGGATCGGTACGGCGAGGGCATTGACGGCCAAGGCCAGGACCGCGGCGTAAATCAACGGCAGCTTGAAAATGCTCTTGAACGCTTGCAGCGGACTTTGCCGCCCGCCAGCGGCGATGTACGTGCCGAGCGATGCGGCCGTAACATTGCCGTACACAAAGAGCAACATGACGATCGCTAGCGCCTCGTCGCCAAACGCGAAGAGCACGACGGGGACGCCGTACGAGGCGATGTTGACCGTAGGGAGGGAGAGAGTAACCGCGCTGCGAGTGGGTTTGTCCCAGCCAGCGAGACGTGCGACGAGCGCAATGACGGGCATGCTCACCACGTACATTCCAACCTGCCAAGCGAAGGTCTGAGCAGCCGCCTCGCCAGTAACCGGGTGGCGCACCAGCGCCGCAAACATCAAAAAGGGCAGGCAGATGTATATGGCCACATCGGCCAAGGGAGCGGGGTCAACAGAGCGCCGCCGCCCCAACAGATAGCCGCAGCCGATGAGCAGGAAAATCGGGGCAATGACGTCGAGCAGAAAGGCCATTACCGCGAGCGGGCAGAGCCGATGTTACACCTGCTCTTCACGGCCCGAAGCGGCCGAGCGGTACGCTGCGTCGAGCATCTCCACCCCGCGCATGGCCGCTTCGCCTGGGGTCCAGTTGACGTCGGTTTTGCCCAAGATCAAGTCGGCGAAGTTGTTGGGCGGACCATCGCACTCGTAGGCTCCTGCGTCCTCGGCAACCTCCTCGACGACGTGTTGGCCATCGTGGCGGCGCAGGTGCATGCGAGCGCGCTCGCAATCGACGAGCAGCATGCCTTCCGAGCCGAACAGGCGCACATCGACCTGAAAGGTCTGGTCTGTCGGCACATTGCCCGCGCCGCTGACCGTGCCAATGGCTCCCGAAGTAAAGCGCACCGTTAGCGCGTCGTACAGCTCAACCTCGGACCCGGGCGCGCTCATGGCGGCAAAGACGCGCTCGGCGCGCAGCCCGGACAGCCAGAATAGCAACCCCGAGGAGTGCGATATTTGCGCGTGGGCGTAGCCGCCCTCGGCAATGGCTGGGTCGGCCCACGTAGAGGGCGTGGGGCCGAAGAGGGTAGCGCTGTCTTGCCCGGAAATTTCGGACACATCCTCTATCACCTCCCCCGACAGCAGGGCGCGGATCGGCGAGGCCATGTGGCAGAGCGCGAATTCGACCTCGCCGATGGCTTGCTCGTCCATCAGCGCCTTGGCCCGTTGAATAAAAGGCTTGTGGTGCCAGCCGTAGGGCACGAGCAAGTGGCGGTCCCGCTCCGCGGCGAGGCGCACCAGTTCGCGCGCGTGGGCAGCGCGCGTGGTCAGAGGTTTTTCGCACATCACGTGCAGGCCCGCCTCCAAAGCGGCGCGGGCGTGTTCGTAGTGCAGGGGGTGCGGCGAGGCCACCACGACCCCGTCGAGTTCGCAGTGGGCCAATAATTCTCGGTAGTCCTCGGTGGCAAACGCGAATCCGAAGTGGTCCCGCACCTGCTCTAGTTCGGCTTGGCCCAAGCGGCACACAGCCGTCAGCTCGACGTCGTCGCGGGTGGCAAAAACGGGCATATGGTTGCTGGTGGCCCACCAGCCAGCGCCGATAAACCCGAGGCGCACTTTATTTTGGGTGCTCATTGGCGTTGCTCCTTGGTTGGAGCGGCTAATGTAGGAGCGCGCGAGTGGCGCAGCAAGTGCGGTGTCATTACAAATTAACTTGCCTACCGACTTATTTTTTTCATTTAATTATCTGACGTTACACACGAGTCCCTTATCGACGATTGACGCCTGACCATTCGCCCGCCCGCCTTAGCTATCGCTTTACCTTTCATATCCCTATTATATCTCTCATCCACAAGGAAGGAAGAAATGGCTGCCCCCATAGCGCTTCAACTCTACACGGTCCGCGACGCCCTCGCGCAAAACTTCAAGTCCGTGGTCACCCGGATTGCCGAGATAGGGTACGTGGGAGTCGAGACGGCCGGATTTCCCGGCATCGGAGTAGATGAAGCTAGCGACCTATTTGCCGATCTGGGTTTAGACGTATGCAGCGTGCATACCCAGCTACCCTTGGGCAAGCAAAAAAACCAAGTCATCGAACTGGCCTACGAACTGGAAGCCACCCGCGTGGTGAGCTCCACGCCGCGCGATGCCTTCGCGAATGCAGACGCCCTCAAGGCGCTGTGCGAGAGCTGGAACCAAGCCGCCGATATCGCCGCCGAGAACGGGTTGGAACTAGGCCTCCACAACCACTGGTGGGAATTCCAAGAAGTAGAAGGGCGACCGGGTTTTGCGCACCTAATCGACGAACTCGACGAGTCCATCTTCTTCCAGGTCGATACCTATTGGGTCAATACCGGCGGCGGCGACTCAGTGCAAGTCGTCGAGGAATTGGGCGAGCGAGCGCCGCTTTTGCACATCAAGGACGGCCCGTGCGATCCTGCGCAGGACATGCTCGCCGTCGGCGAAGGGGTCATGGACTTCCCGCCCATTATCGAGGCCAGCCACGGCACCTGCGACTGGCTGATCGTCGAATTGGACCGCTGTGCGACCGACATGATGGAAGCCGTGGAAAAAAGCTATCAATACCTCGTTGGCAACGAACTGGCGCGTGGCGCCGAATAACGCAAAAGGAGCGTCATGGCAAAGAAGGCAATCATGGTTTGGGGCGGCTGGGAAGGGCACGAGCCCAAGCAGTGCGTCGATATTTTCGCGCCCATCCTAGAGGAAGAAGGGTTCGCGGTAACCATTTCGGACACCCTCGACACATACAAAGACCGCGACCTCATGGCCGAGCAGGATCTGGTGGTGCCAGCGTGGACGATGGGCCAGATCGAAGGAGAACAGGAACAAGGACTGCTCGCGGCCGTTGATAGCGGTGTCGGCGTGGCGGGCTGGCACGGCTGCATGGCCGATTCGTTCCGCAACAATACTACCTATCAGTTCATGGTCGGCGGCCAGTTCGTCGCCCACCCAGACGGGATCATCGACTACACGGTCAACATCGCGGCCCCAGACGACCCAATCGTCGCCGGCCTAG
>JAJEEZ010000498.1:0-4187 GCA_022820705.1 Candidatus Latescibacterota bacterium
GGGATCGTCACGGGCGCGTCATCCGGCACTTCTTCCTGTGTCTCTTCTTCCTCTTCTTGCGTCGTCTCGTCCTCTTTTTCTTCCGGCTCCTCCTGCCCGCTCACCGTGATCTTCACAGCAGAGGAGCAATTGTTATCGGTATTGCTCTCGCCACTAACGCTGGCCACACACGCACCGTAGTACCGCTCCACCCCCACACTGGCCGTCAACTCAATCGACTGCTCACTCGTGGCCGAGGCGTCCAGTGCATCTACTGCGCCGGTACCCACTTCCGCGTCACTGGCAGAAATCGTCGAATTGTTGGAACGATAGTAGTGCAGCATCGTCGCCTCGGCAGACTGGTCGCCTTGGTTCTGCACGGTGACCTGCAAGGTAAACTCCTGTCCTGGCGTCAGCACGACGGCGCTGGCCGAAGGCGATTGAACGATTAGGTCGGGTCCCTCTTCTTCCTGCGGATCGTCGAACGCGTCGAACAGGCCGCACAAGGCACAATCGTCGTCCGTGGCCTTGCCCGCCGGATGTTGTCCCGCCTGCACCACCAACTCCACCGGGGCCATGCCTGCTTCAACCCGAAAGGCCGGATCCGCATAGGGAGCCAACCCCTCACCCGACACGATCAACCCATACACTCCCTCAGCAGGCTCGCCGACGCCGGACACATCCGTCATAACCGAAGCCGTCCCACTCGCCGAGACACCCGCCTGCCCATCAAGCAGCACCATCCGCCCCGTCTGGCTCTCCGCCACCACCGTCATCCGGTAGATATACACCCCCGCTCCTACTGCCCGCCCAGCCCCATCCACCGCGCGCCACGTCGCCGTGTGAAAGCCCGCCGGCCGTTCCCCATCCACCAACGTCGCAATGCGCTGCCCGAGCAGGTTGAACACCTCCAGCCGCACCGGGGCCGCAGCGGCCAGTTGATAGGGAATGATCGTCGAAGGATTGAACGGATTGGGATAATTCTGACCCAAGGCGAACCGCTGCGGCAGCGCCCGGCCCGTTAAGGCCGCCAGCGGCAACGCGAAATACCCGGTGCCATCGGTCGTGGCGCGGGCGATGGCACCGGGTCGCAGGTCGCTCATATCGAAGATCCGCACCTGCGCGTCGGCGACCGGCTCGCCAGAGTCCAACCGTACCCGCCCCTCGATGAGAGGTGCCGCGTTGACGCCGACGAAACAGATTAGACCGATGAAAACGCTCATAAAAAATTGCATGAGATATCCTTTATTTGAAAAAAGGCACTCCAAGTGGTGTGTATAGCTCTTCATTTTTCACCCCTCACCTCAACCCCCACCGTCGCCGCACTCGCCACAATCTGCGCCCACGTCTCATCCTCGACGAAGATCCCCTCCACCTTCCGCTTCTCCGCCATCGCCCGCTCGCTGTCCCCGGGCATCAAGATCGCCTCGACGCCCGGTGCCGTAGCCGCAGACTTAACGAATTCGATGTATGTGTCGGCCTCGGCGAAATAATCGTCTAGCCCCACCAGCTTTTCCACGTCGAGCACCAACAACAATGCCCCGTTGCGGAAGCGCCGATCCTGGCCTATGCAGCCGGCCCCAGCCAACGCACCGGCCAACAGCTCGACCCCCACGTTGAGACCGTAGCCCTTGTGCCCGAGACTACCGCCCAAAGGCAGGATGGTACCGGGCGGATCGGCGTACAAGGTGTTGGGATCATTAGTCGGCTGGCCCTCCGCGTCGAGGAGCCAGCCGTCGGGCACCTCAGCCCCGCGATTGCGCTGCACCCGCACCTTGCCCTCAGCCACCGCCGACGTGGTCATGTCGAGAACGACCGGCGGACCCGTGCGCGACGGAAACCCCATGGCGATTGGATTGGTGCCGTGCCGCGCTTCGCGCCCGCCCCACGGGGCCATGCGACAGACCGGCGCACCATTGACGAACATCAGGGCAATAGCCGTGTCCTCGGCAATGCGCTCCACGTAGCTGCCGAGGCGACCGACGTGATTAGCTTGACGAACGGAGATAGCGGCCATGCCCGTGGCCCGCGCCTTCTCCAGAGCCATATCCACGCCACGACTCATCGCCACCTGCCCAAAGCCCCAATGCGCGTCGAGCACGGCGAGCGTCGGTGCCTCGTGAACGATTTCGACAGTGGCGTCTGGCACGATGTCACCGGCTTCGACTTGGCCCAAGTATTGGGGGATGCGAATGACGCCGTGCGAGTCGTGGCCGACGAGATTGGCCTCGACGAGCAATTCAGCCACCACACGCGCCTCGTCAGCGCGCATGCCAGCCGCGGCAAAAATGGAGGCGGTGGTTTCGGTCAAAGACGCTGGAGAAAAGATCGGCATTACTCTTTTGCTCCGCTGGCGATCCACGCGCGGATGATCTCCACCTGCTCTGCGGGTAACGGATTGCCCGGCGGCATTTGCTGACTGACGATCTCGTCGTCGCCGCGCACCTTTATCAGCAGGTACGACTTATTGGGATTTTCCGGATCGACCAGTTTGAAATCGGGCCGCTGGCCACTATCGACGCCGACGATGCGAGCGGCAAAGTCGCCCTCCAGCGACAAATCGGCTGCGGGCTCTCCGCCGCTGTGACAGCCCGAAAAGGCGCAACTAACCGCAAATACTTCGCTGACCTCTGCAAGCGTAGCTTCCGTGCGACTGCCCTCGACAGCACTCTCGTCCGGCCCCACCGTCGAGTCCTCGCCCCCACAACCAGCCCACAACAGGGCCGCGGTCAACATCAGCGACAGGCGCCTAAGTCGTAGCAACATATTCCCTCGTAGTAGTTGGTGTTTGCGCAGTACAGCGCGGCGCAAGTATATAAACCACCTCTTGGGGGGTCAATCGCCCGCGAGGTGACATGCCCTCGCTAAAATGTTAAATTGGCAGGCTGTTCGCGCTTTTCCACCTCTGGGAACACAGGAGTACACATGAATCTGAGTTGGATTGACTACGCCATCGTCCTCGTCTATGTCGGCGGCACCATCGTCGCCGGGACGTTGGCGCGAGGTGCCATCAAAGGCATCTCCGACTTCCTCGTCGCCGGCCGCGGCCTCAAAACCCACATGGCCGTCGCCACGATGGTCTCGACCGGCCTCGGGCTAGTAACGGTCATGTACATGGCCGAGGAGGGCTTTAAATACGGCTTCGTGCCCTTCGTCTTTGGCCTCATGGCCCTGATCACCACCCTGATCATCGGTCGCACTGGCTTCATCGTCAGCCGCCTGCGCCATCTACAAGTGATGACCGTGCCCGAGTTCTACGAACTCAAGTACACGCGCGGCGTGCGCCTACTCGGCGGCATCATCCTCACCCTCGCCGGTACCCTCAACATGGGGCTGTTTCCCATCCTCGGCAGCAAATTCGTCGTTTGCTTCACCGGCCTCGACAAGGAATACGTCAACTACGTCATGATCGGCATGTTGCTCATCGTCGTCTTCTACACGCTGATGGGCGGTATGGTCTCGGTAGTGCTGACGGACTTCGCGCAGTTCGTGTTGCTGTCGCTGGGATTTTTCTTCGGTACGTATATCATTCTCAATCACCCGCAACTCGGCTGGGACAATCTCGTCCAAGCCGTGCAAGTCCACAAAGGCGACGTCGGCTTTGACCCCATAGCCAACCCCGGCTACGGCATCTCAATGATCTTGTTTCTATTCTGCGTCGGCTTGGTCGGCGTGGTCTGGCAACCCGAAATGATGCGACCGCTGAGTGCCGAAAGCCCCAAGGTGGCCCGCCGCGTATTCTGGATCGCCGCGGGCACAGTCATGGGGCGGGCGATGGTACCAATGTTTTGGGGTATTGCGGCGCTGGCCTATTTTGGCAACCCCGAGCTCGATCCCCACTACGCCATGCCCGAAATGCTCGGCAAAATCCTGCCCATCGGCATCGCCGGCCTGCTCATGGCCGGGATGTTCGCGGCCTTCATGTCCACCCACGACAGCTACCTGCTGGCCTGGAGCGGCGTCATCGTCCGCGACGTGGTATCACCGATCAAAGCCATGCTCGCCAAGTCGAGCGGCGAGCGCGAAGCGGACGGCACTTGGGGCGGGCTGTCGAGCGAGCGCGAGATCTACTGGACCCGGGCCATCGTCGTCATCCTCGCCGCCTTCTTGGCCATTTTCGGCGCGCTCTACCAGCTTCCCGAGACGGCCTTCCGCTTTATGTATGTCACCGGCACCATCTACTTCGCCGGCTGCGTCGGTACCGTGGC
>JAJEEZ010000488.1:0-3275 GCA_022820705.1 Candidatus Latescibacterota bacterium
CGGCGTAGGCGCAGTGCGCCCGGCGTGTGCCCGCACGCGCCTGACGCACCCGCCGGCCCCTCGAGCAGCCCGGCTGAGCGCCGGTACAACCGTCGTTCGGCCCTCGGCCTCGCTGCGGAGCGGTTCTTCAGCAGCCTGCTAACCGAGCGACTTGTCATCCCGACCGAGATGGAGGGGTGGGGAGAGCTCTCGATTGAGGAAAAGTACCAGCGCGAAGTCGACTACAGGCGCGTAAAGCAGCAGATCGCCCCCTATTTGGCGTCGGACGATGATCGCTTCTTCGGTGCCTTCATAGTGAGCATGAGCACAGATGAAGAGGTCGAGTTCGAACCCGTCACCAGCATTCTCAAGGGTGGGATTCCGGGACTCTACCGGGACGCATCAGACGCCTTCGGATTCTTGACCCTCAAGGGATCCGAAGTGCTCGTGCCGCTCGACGGCCAGCACCGCCTCGCGGCGCTCCAGTTCGCAATCTCTGGCAAAGATGAGAAACAGCAGCCGATTGATGGCCTCGGCGAGTACAGCCCGAGTGACATCGCCAACGACGCCTGCACAGTAATCCTACTAAAGCACGACACGACGAAGTCGCGGAAGATATTCAACAAGGTCAACCGCTACGCGAAGAAGACGTCCGCTAGCGAGAACCTCATCACGGCTGACGACGACATGATTGCGGTAATTGTGCGCGAGAACATCGTCGGAGCCGAGAACGCCATCCCGATTCGCCTAGTGAACACCTCAAGCAACACGCTCAGTGTGAGGGCGAACGAGTTCACCACGCTGACCACTCTCTATAACGGCACACGTGCCTACCTCGAGGATTTGGTTGGGCAGAAGATTGACACCCAAGTGCTTCCCGACGGCCCGCATCAAGCTCTCTGGCGCAAGCAGGCCGACAGTTTCTGGATGGAGGTCTGCGAGGGCATCACGCACTTTCGCGATGCGCTCGCAGATCCGACCGAGGGAGGAGATGAGAAACGCCGCGAGCTCAGGAAAGACTTCGTGATCGGCAAGCCGGTCGCGCAGTGGGCGGTCATCGAAGCCATCGTCAGACTGTGCGCTGAGAATCCGGAGACGGGCGAGCGTCTGAGCATCAAGGAAGCGTGTCGGCGTATCAACAAGCTCGACTGGTCGATGGACGAGCCGTCCTGGCAGCAAGTGCTCCTCAACGGAAGCCGTGTCTTGTCTGGCAGGACCGTTGTGAACTTCGCGGCCCGCGTGATCGCCTACCGGCTCGGGCAGCCTCTAGAGCAGGATGCGCTCGACAACCTCGCTGAGACGTACAGCGACCGGACGAGCGGTGATGACCTGCCGGAGCCGCTCCCCCTGGATTGATCTCCGTGGCCCCAAACGCAAGCCTCCTGCTCACACCCCGCCGAGCGGTTAGCTGGGATGAGGGCCAGCGGCGGCAGAGCAGCCACGGGGTGAGAGTGCACTGATGTGCAACCCTTACGCCAATCAACTCCGCTTCCGGGCGATTGACTTCGATAAGATCCCGCAAGGCGCGCACGGCGTCTACGGCATCTGGTTTAGGCAGCACTGCGTCTATGTGGGGCAAGCGACCAAGCAGACGATTGCGGAGCGCTTGCGGCAACACTGGCGGAAGACTCACAGCGATAATCTCCAGATGTGGATCGACGCTGAGGGGGCTAATCTCAAAGTGGCTTATCTGGCTATTGCCGAGGCTGGCAAGATCGACTGCTACGAGCGATTCTTCATCAAGAGATTTCAGCCATTGGCGAACGATAGACTCACGGACTAGTTCCTGAGCTGGGCGAACGTGTCGGCCGTGGCGCCGAGGCTCTGGAGTGCCCTTACGACCAGATCGCCCGCCCTGCGCACCTCGGCGTCCGAAGTGAAGCGCCCGAAACTGAACCGCACCGACGACGCGGCATCAGCCGCTCCTAGGCCCATCGCTCGGAGCACGTACGACGGTTCCGTGATCCCGGACGTGCAGGCTGCGCCGGTAGATGCCGCGAGATCGGGTTGCAGAGCACCGAGGAGATCTTGAGCGTCGCATCCCTCGAAGCGAAGGTTGGCATTGCCAGGATGACGCTGCGCGGCAGGCGGACCATTAAGGGCGACCGCTCCGAACGCGTCATGCAGCTCTCGTAGAAACGTGTTGCGGTGGCCGGCAACGCGCTTCCGTTCCGCCTCACCCTCCTCTACAAGTATGGATGCGGCGGCCCCCATTCCCACACACAGGGGTACGGGCGATGTTCCCGAGCGGAGGCCGCCCTGCTGGCCTCCGCCATACAGAAGAGGCTCGAGACGATCCGCCAACCCGTGCCGGACATAGAGAGCGCCGATCCCCTTCGGCCCGTATATCTTGTGGCCGGAAAGACTAATCAAGTCCGCATGTGCTGCTAGATCACGCACATCGACGGCGCACGGCGCTTGCGCGGCGTCGCAGTGCAGCAACGCGCCCGAGCGGCGCACCAACGTCGCTACGTTGGAGATCTCCTGGACGGTTCCGACCTCGTTGTTGACTGCCATGACGGAGATGACGAGCACAGTTTCGTCTAGCATCTTCCGCAGGACCTCGACCCGCAGTCTGCCAACGCTGTCCACGGGAACCACCTCGATCAAGAAGCCTTCGCGTGCAGCGAGAGCCTCCGCCACGGCGAGAATGGACTTGTGCTCAATCGCGCTTACGAGAATGCGCCGCCTTGTGGGGGGCGCGCGGCGCGCCAACCCTGATAAGGCGAGGTTGTTGGCCTCGGTAGCACCGGACGTGAATGTGATCTCCGCAGCGTCAGCCCCGATAAGCGCGCCGACCGCGGCTGCAGCTCGCCCTACGGCTTCGTCCGCGTACCAACCCATCGTGTGGTCGACAGAGTGAGGATTCCCGAAAGCTTCATCCCAATACGGAGCCATTGCGTCGAGCACACGCGAGTCGACCGGCGTGGTCGCCTGATAGTCCGCGTAGATCGTCATGAGTCGCTGCTCTGCAGAAGCCCGGCACCCCTATGGGTTGCTCATGTACACGGTATCCCCGTTCTCTGTTACATTGCAACTGGACGCAGCGTCCAGATGGGAGAATCCACTGCGAAGCCCGTTCGACGAGGACACCTACAAACCTCGGCTCTCCGGCCACGAGACGTTCCCTCTCAGATACGGGTGGCTCAAGAAGGCGTACGACGCGGCTGACGGCGGGCGCGACTGCAGCTCGATATTCGCGAGCGAAAGTGCGATCGCCCGCTTCGGGGTCGGCAAGAACATGGTGTCGGCGATCCGGCACTGGTCGGTAGCTGCGGGCGTACTGGAGGAGCGTG
>JAJEEZ010000544.1:0-3844 GCA_022820705.1 Candidatus Latescibacterota bacterium
TGTATGACTGAAAGTGAACGCTACGAAGCAGGGCGCAGAATTCTCTCGACGATGCTCGGAGAAGCCGCTGCAGAGGCCTCTGCCAAGAAGATGCGCACACTTCATCCCGAGTTCGAGCGACTCGTGATGACGCACGTGATGCATGACCTGTACGGACGGGCGGGGCTGGATATCAAGACCCGTCTGCTGTGCACGATCGCGGCCTTGACGGTTCTCGGTAGGCCGGAACAGCTTGCTGTTCATATCGACCGAGCCCTTGGTTGTGGAGCCACAAGGACGGAGATTGAGGAGGTCATGTTGCAGATGAGCGCCTTCGGAGGATTTCCGGCGACGTGGGATGCACTGACCGTTCTTCAAGGACATAACCAATAGTTGGATGTCCATCCATTCTCTCATAGACCGCCAACTCTTTCCCAGATTTCGCTCATGTTTCGCACCTTTCTCCTGCTGTTTATGCTGATGCTCCACGCCAACCAGCCAGCCGCCGCCCTTGAGCGCAGCACCCCCGAGGCTCAGGGTATCTCCAGTCGGGCCATTCTCGGCTTCGTCGATGCGGCCGAGGATTCGATTGATGCCCTGCACAGCTTCATGCTGTTGCGCGGAGGGAAAGTGGTGGCCGAGGGTTGGTGGTACCCCTACAACCCCAACAGCCCCCATCGCATCTACTCGCTGAGCAAGAGCTTCACCTCCACAGCAGTGGGTCTGGCAGTCGAAGAAGGGTTGATGAGCCTCGACGACCTGGTCCTCGACCACTTTCCCGAGGAAGCCCCTGCCGAGCCGGACGAAAACCTTGCGGCCATGCGCGTGCGGGATCTGCTGCGCATGAACACCGGTCATCTGAAGGAACAGGCCGATGCCTTCTGGTCAACCGAGAGGGACACTTGGGCTGAGTCCTTTCTCGCCGTGCCGGTGGGTCTCAAGCCTGGTACCCACTTCGTGTACAACACGGGAGCCACCTACATGGCCGGCTTGATGGTTCAGCGGCTGACGGGCGGAACCCTGATCGACTACCTGACACCGCGGCTCTTCGCGCCCTTGGGGATCGAGGGTGCCACTTGGCAGAGCGATGACGAGGGCTACAACGTCGGCGGCTGGGGACTGAAAATTCGCACCGAGGATATCGCCCGTTTCGGCCAGTTGCTGCTACAGCGGGGGATGTGGGATGGTCGGCGATTGCTCCCGGAGTGGTGGGTGGCAGAGGCCACCGCCCTGCAGACCGCGAACGGCAGCGACCCCGACAGCGACTGGGATCAGGGGTACGGCTACCAGTTCTGGCGCTGTCGGCACAACGCCTACCGGGGCGACGGTGCCTTCGGCCAGTACTGCATCGTCATGCCCGACCAGGACGCAGTGGTGGCCATCACCGCCGGCGTGAGCGACATGCAGCAGGTGCTCGATCTGGTCTGGGATCACCTGCTGCCGGCGATGGAGAATGAAGCTCTGCCACCGGCCGATAACGGCCCGCTGGCCGAGCGGTTGAGGGGCCTGTCCCTCGCGCCGCAAGAAGGGTTATCTACCTCCGCGCTGGCCAGCAAACATTCGGGGCAGAGGTTTGTGTTTGCGTCCAACGAACGCAACCTGCGGGCGGTCACCTTTGCTTTCGGCGCGGAGGAAACGCTGATGACCGTCGAGGACGCGTCTGGCGGCGAGCATCCGATCCGCATCGGCCACGGGGCTTGGGTGGAGGACAGCACCTCATTCACCAGCGACCATTCTCAACCGATCGCCGCCAGCGGCGCATGGAGCGCGGACGGCACCTACAACGCGAGGCTCTGCTTCTACGAGACGCCCTTCCGCCCTCTGCTGACTTTCCGCTTCGCCGCAGACCGGCTGCTCTTCAACATGGAGTACAACGTCGGCTTTGGGGAGACGAAGTGGGAAGAGCTGACCGCCACGGCGCAGATGGACGAGGAAGTTGAGCACTGAACCATTAGACGGGGAGACGGGCCTCCGCCTCGCCGGGACAAGGATTTCACCATGAGATTTGGTATCATTGGCTGCGGCTCCATAGCCGAGAATTCGTTTGGGCCGAGCCTACTAACTTCGGAACGGACCGACCTCGTCGCTGTCTGCCGTCGAGATATTGAGGCAGCCAGGGCATTCGCGGCGCGATTCAATGGCCCGCGTGCGTACGGCTCGGCGGCGGAGTTGGTGCGCGACGATCGGGTGGAGGCGGTCATCGTATCGACGCCGACCGATACCCATTGCGACTACACCTGCTTGGCGGCGGAGCACGGAAAGCACGTACTGTGCGAGAAGCCGATGGCGAGAAACGCCGCCGAGTGTCGCGAAATGATCGCTGCGTGCCAAGCTCACGGCGTGACCTTGGCGGTCGCCTACCGTCGGCGCACCTGTCCGCAAGTGGTCGCGGCCAAGCGGTTGATCGCTGCGGGCCGCATCGGACGGGTCGTTTTCGCGCGCACCCATTACAGCGGGCGCTGGGATCCGCAAGCGGGGGATTGGCGGATCGAACCGGACATCGGCGGTGCCCTGATGGAAATGGCGTCTCATCGCATCGAAGTGCTGTTGAACTTCGGTGGTCGGCCGCAGTCGGTGAGCGCTGTGATCGACGCGGTTGACCACGACTGGCCCGTCGATGACACCGACGCCCTGATCGTGCGCTTTGAGGATGGCGGGATCGGCATGCACTCGACGATTCTGACCTCGCCACCGCGTCACGACTTTGCCCAGATCGACGGCGATAGCGGCAGGATACTGATCGACCCGCTGGAGTTGACGGCGGATCATCTAATTCTGGAGCTGCCCGATGGAACTGAGCGGATTGAGGTGGAGCCGCTGCAGGAGAAGCTGTTCGATCTGCCGATGATTGAGGATTTCGCCGCCGCTGCGGAGCGCGGTGAAAAACCGGTCTGTGATGCGGAGAGCGGCTATTGGGTGCAGGCGGTTTCCGACGCCGCCCGCACTTCATCGAGTTCCGGTGTCGCGGTCGCGGTCGAACCGCTGGGCTCTTGAGGGTGGTCGCTACCCATCGATGGCGCGGACTTCGTCGGACCAATCTCGCCAGATGTCGCCGTTGGTGTTGTCTATTACGAGTGGGTCGGGGAGGGATGCTGGCGTTTTGAGGAAACCGTAGATGGTTGCTTGGCGGATGACGTCGGTGGATTGATTCTGCCCGGCCATGTGCAAAATTTTGGTGTGCCACAAGACCACGGTGCCAGCGGGGCCGTGGCAATCAAAGGGCTGGGTATCGGCTTTGATGCGCTGAATGACGGGGTCGTTGTAGCCGCCGGCCTTGCGTTCGGCCAAGTGTTTGTCCGTGTGCTTTTCGCCTTCGAGGAAGGCATCCCACTGATCGCGCCAGATCCGGCTGTGGCTGCCCGGCCACACTGTGAAGCCCCCGGAGTTGGGCGGCAGGTCGTCGATGTAAGCCGACATTTGCAGCCGCCAGCGGCCGTAGCAGGCACCGTCGGAGTGGGCGCTGCGGTAGTTGGGGCCGGGGGCCGGGCTGTTGGGCAAGGTGCAATACAAGCCGCGCGTTCCTTGTCCGTTGAGCCACACCGGGCCGGTCTTGGGCAGGCGCAGTGCTTCCTCGGTGGTGAAGGAGCCATTCTCTGGCCACCTCTCGATCTCTTTGCCCAAGTGGGTGGCTAGCCCTCCTACCGCGTCGTCGCACATGAAGCACGGCCCCGTCGTCATACCGGAATCATCCTCTCCAGCGGGCCACACTACCGTGCCCTCACCAAGCAATTGCTCGGCGACTTGCCACAAGGCTCGGGGGGCCAAGTCGAGCATGAATTGTTCGGCACCGTTGCGGACGTAGAAGCGGTGGCCGCTGCCAGCGAAATAGGGGTCGCCGCCGACCTCGGGCCGCTGCGCGTTTAGC
>JAJEEZ010000027.1:0-3021 GCA_022820705.1 Candidatus Latescibacterota bacterium
ACCGCTTGGTGCGTTTGGCCGATGGTGGTGGTGATAGGAGAGGAATAGCCCAGCTTGTCGCTGCCGGTTTTCCAGGCGACATCGCCGCTGGTTTTGTCAAAGGCTATCAGCGAATGACCGCCCGTTCCACCAGCTTCGATTAGAACGAGGTCTCCTGCGACTAGGGGCGAAGGACAAAAGCCCCAGCGGGCCTTCTTGCTGCCGAATTCGCTCGCTAGGTCGTGGCTCCATTTTGGGGAGCCGGTCTGGCTGTCGAGTGCGTAGAGTTTGCCGTAGGCGCTGGAGACATAGACCATCCCGTCGTCCACGGTAGGGGTGGCACGCGGACCATCGCCGCCTTGCCGTTCCATTAACATCCCGTCGGTGCGGGTGCGCCACAGCACTTCGCCGTTGCCAGCGTCGAGGCAGACCGCGTATTCATCGCCGTTGTGGATATACATCGTATAGATGCGATTGCCGACGACGGACAGGCCGGAAAATCCCTTGCCGCCTTGGACGCGCCAGGATTCTTCAAACGATGGCTCGTCGCCGAACAGGCCGGTTTCCGAAGAGATGCCGTTGCGGTCGGGGCCGAGCCATTGCGGCCAGCCTGTCGATTGCCATTGCGACCAATCTTGGGCTAAAGCTGGAAAGGCGCATAAGACGAGGGCTAACAGGGCATTGTGCGCGATACTCATTGGGCTGCTCCTTGTATGTTGAGGCAGACGATCTCGCTTTCGTCGCGCATATAGAGACGGCCATTGGCCAGCGAAGGAATGGTCCAGCAGCGGCTGTCGAAAGCGGGGTAGCTGGCCTTTTCGACAAAGCCTTCGGGCGTGGCTTCGGCTAGGCCGAGATTGCCTTGTTCGCCCAAGATGATGAGGTGGCCGTCGGCGATGAGCAGGGTGCCCTTGCCGTAGCCTCGGGTCTTCCACTTTTCTTCGCCGGTTTCGGCGTCGAGGCACTTGAGGATTGAGCCGCCAAAGCCGTAGAGATGGTTCTCGTAGAGGACCGAGGTGCCGAACTCGTTTTCCATCTTTTTATTTTGCCAGACCTGCTCGACGGCGAGGCTGTCGCCGTTGCCCTTGATTTGCAAGACCGTGCCGCCGTTGCCGTTGACGGTGGAGAAAAAAATTCGGTCGGGCGCGATGAAAACGGGCGTCGCCGCGCTGACGTCGTAGCGGGTTTTCCAAGGGTAGCGCCAGTAAACGCGGCCGTCTTCCGGCGCTAGGCCGGTAAGCGAATAGGCCGTGAAATAGGCGAGTTGGCGGGTGCCGGCCGCAGTGAAGGCGATGGGCGATGAATAGCTCATCTTTTCGTGGAGGGCGGTCCAAACGGTTGCGCCGGTGGCTTTGTCGAGGGCTACGGCGGTGACCGGGGTTGTGCGGTCGATGGCCATATCGACGACGAAGTTGCCGTCGTGGCCGCCGGCTTCGACTAGGAGCAGGTCGCCTTCGACTAATGGGGAGGTACTAAATCCCCACCTCGGCACTTCGCTGCTGAACTCGGCGACTAAGTCCTTTTCCCAGATCGGCGTGCCAGTCGCGGCTGCGAGCGCGAAAAGCTTGCCGGTGGCACCGAGTACATAGACGATTTCGCCATCGACGGTGGGCGTCGAGCGCGGGCCGTCGCCGCCTTGGGTTTCCTTGTAGTAAGGACCGGTGCGGTGACGCCAGAGTTCCACGCCGGTCTCGGCGTCGAGGCAGATGGCGAACTCGTCGTCGCCTTGGGCGAACATGGTGAAGACCCGGCCGTCGGCGACGGAGATGCTAGAGAAGCCATTGCCGAGCGGGACGCGCCACGCTTCGGCAAAAGGCTGCTCGGCAGTGAAGAGGCCAGTTTCACTGGAGATGCCGTTGCGCTGGGGGCCGAGCCACTGGGGCCAGTCGGCCGCTTGTGCGGCGGCGCTCAGGAATAGTAGAAATGCGATTGCGTTTTTCAATGCTGCCTCCTACTCAGGTATAGCGTGCGTTGCGGTATTGGGTTTGGTAAAAGTCGGGCAGGAGCTGATCGACGCGCATGAGGCCCTCGTCGGTCAATGCGACCGAGTTCGCGTCGAATTGGAGCATGCCCTCGTCGCGCAGGCCGCTGAGTGCCGTGGCGAAGTGTGCGACGATATCGACTCCGAATTTGGTGCGAAAATACGCGGTGTCCAGCGCGCCTAATTTGAGTTGCAGAATCACCTCGCGGGTGAGTTGCTCTTCGCGGTTGGTGGCGAAGGCGCGGTGGATGGGGAGATCTCCGCGGTCGATGGCGGCGAGATACTCGTCCCATTGCGGCGCGTTTTGATAGTGGACGCCGCTCAGGTGCGAGAAGGAGGCAACGCCCGTGCCGATCATGTCTTGGCCGGTCCACACGGCGTCGCGGTACACGAAGCGGGCGTCGGGCGTTTTCTTCATGGTGTAGGCGCTTGAACGCACGTATCCGGCGGCGGATAGTTGCTCAAAGGCGTAGGCGTGCCAAGCGCGCTTGGTCTTCCAGTCGGCCAAGGCCAGCGGCTCGCCATCGCCAGCGAGTAGGTCCTTGGAATAGACCGTGTTGTACGGCAGTTCCATCTGATAGACGGTAACGCTGTCGGGGTCGAATTCGATGGTCTTCTGCACGGTCTGACGCCAGCTCGGCCACGTCTCACCGACCATGCCGGCGATTAGATCGACGTTGACCTGATCGAAGTCGAGCGCGTAGATCCAGGGCATGACTTGGTAGATTTCTTTGCTGACGTGGGCGCGGCCGTTGTGGCGCAGGATCTCGTCGTCGAGGTTTTCTATGCCTAGGCTGAGGCGGGTGACGCCGATGGCGCGGATGGCTTCTAATTTAGCTTGGGTCAGGGTGCCAGGCTCGCATTCGAAGGCGATTTCGTCGGCGTGGTCCCAGGGCATGGCGTCTTTGAGACGCTGGACTAAGGAGCGCAGGTGGCGTGAACTGATGTAGGAGGGGGTGCCGCCGCCAAAGTAGATAAAGTGCAGTGGCCGGTCTTTGACTGCTGGCTGCTGGGCGTAGTGTTCCACTTCGCGGGCGAGGGCGTCTAAGTAGGTCTGGATC
>JAJEEZ010000294.1:0-7922 GCA_022820705.1 Candidatus Latescibacterota bacterium
CAAGCTCTTGTCAAAGGTCGCCTGACCGACGGAATCGTAGACCGCATCGACTCCGCGCCCGTCGGTGAGCGCCATGACGTCCTGCTCAAAGTCGCGCTCGGTATAGCGAATGACCTCATCGGCTCCGGCACCCCGCGCGAGTTGTTCCTTTTCCTCGGTGGAGACCGTGGTCAACACCCGCGCTCCACACCGCTTGGCCATCTGAATCAGCAGCAAACCCACGCCGCCAGCCCCGGCGTGGATCAAAGCCGTGTCTTCGCGGCCCAGCCGATAGGACCCATGCG
Source organism: Candidatus Latescibacterota bacterium (assembly GCA_022820705.1). Lineage (GTDB taxonomy): Bacteria > Latescibacterota > UBA2968 > UBA8231 > UBA8231. Next base: position 285 of record JAJEEZ010000294.1, read on the forward strand.
CGAGGTAATGCGCCGTCATACCTTGTAGCAAAGCGGCGGCTCCCTCCTGATAGGAAGCTGAATCAGGCAGAGGCACCAAGCGATCGGCGGGCACGGCGGCTTCTGCAGCATACGACCCCATCACTCCGGCGTAGGCCACGCGGTCGCCCACTTGCACGCCCTCCACGCCCGCGCCGACGCGCACTACTACTCCGGCGGCTTCCATGCCGGGAATGCAGGGCAAATCGACTGGGTACAGCCCTTCGCGGTGATAGGTGTCGATGTAATTTAGACCGATGGCTTTGATTTCGACGACGGCTTCGCCCGGCCCGGGTGTGGGCGCGGGCACGTCCTCATAGGCGAGGACCTCAGGGCCACCACACTGGTGGAAACGCACTGCTTTCATCGTGGACCTTTGCATGGGATCGAGGCCGCTGGCGCGGCAGAATATTTACCATTCAGTAGCAAACTTTTTAAAGTAACCATAAAATCTTCTTGAGACAAATTTGAAAAAACGGCGATCCGTGCATTTTTTTATGAGGTAAACCTGTATTCGCAAAGGAATCCGATGAAAGTAGCTAAATTCGGCGGCACGTCCCTCGCGTCAGCCGAGCAAATAGAGAAAATTTGCGCCATTGTCACCGCCGATCCAGCGCGCCGGCTCGTCGTAGTCTCGGCCCCAGGCAAGCGCGACCGGGAAGACACCAAAGTAACCGACCTCCTCATCGAGGTGGTCCGCGCCCAGCTAACCAACCAAGATGGCCGCACTGCGTTGGCGCGCGTCATCGACCGCTATGCCGCCATCATCTCCGACCTCGGCTTGCCGGACACCGCGCTCGCGCCCATTGTCGCCGACTTTGAGCGGCGGCTAGCCATGAGCACCAGCGACGAAGCGCTCTACGCAGATGCCATGAAGGCCGGCGGCGAAGATAACTGCGCTCGCCTCGTCGCCGAGTACCTGCGCCACAACGGGGCCGAAGCCCACTATCTCGACCCAGGCGAGGGCGGCCTCATTCTCTCGGAAGAGCCGGGCAACGCCCGCGTCTTGCAGGCGTCCTACGGCAAGCTGCGCCAGCTCGAAGACCGGCCGGGCATCACCATTTTCCCCGGCTTTTTCGGCTATTCGCCCACGGGTCGGGTCGTCACCTTCTCGCGCGGCGGCTCGGACATAACCGGCGCAATTCTCGCCGCGGCCGTCGATGCGAGCGTGTACGAAAATTTCACGGATGTCGATTCGGTCTTTGTGGCCAATCCCGCGCTGGTCGAAAACCCTGTCGCCGTCGCCGAGATTACCTACCGCGAGATGCGCGAACTTTCCTACGCGGGGTTTTCCGTGTTTCACGACGAGGCCCTCGAACCCGTGTTTCACGCTGGTATCCCAGTCGTCGTCAAAAACACCAATAATCCGCAGGCACCCGGCACCCGCATCGTCCCTGAGCGCGCGGTTGGCGACCGCCCGGTCGTCGGCATTGCCGCCACCGACGGGTTTTGCAGCATCTACATCAGCAAATATCTGATGAACCGCGAAGTGGGCTTTGGCCGCCGCTTGCTGGCTATCTTTGAGGACGAGGGCATCTCCTTTGAGCACACGCCGTCGGGCATTGACAACATGTCGGTAATCGTGCGCGAGTCGTATTTCAACCACGCAGCCGAAGAGCGAGTCCTGCGCCGGATTCGCACCGAGTTAGAGGTAGATGAGCTGTCGGTCGCCCGCGGCCTCGCCTTGGTGATGGTCGTCGGCGAGGGCATGCACCACACCATTGGCTTAGCCTCCCGCACCTGCACGGCCTTTGCCCGCGCCAGTGTCAACATAGAGATGATCAATCAGGGGTCGAGCGAGGTCAGCATGATGTTCGGGATCGCGGCTGCGGACATTCCCGCGGCCGTGCGCTCGCTCTACGGAGAGTTCTTTGGCGATTGATCGGGCTACGCCGCCCAAATCACCAACCGCAACTCGCTGTCGTCAATCAGGCTGTACTCGGGGAGACGACCCGCAAGCTGCTGGCACTCTTCGCGGATAATCGGCACGCCATCGCCGCGCCGGTCCATCAAGTGAGTTCGTCCAAGATCGGCCGGTGCAGGACAACGCGCCAACAGAGACACGATAAGTTCATTGCGATTGGATTGCCGCAGGTGTAGGCTGTCTGGCGAGAGCGTATTTGCCAAGGCACCGGGGACGTATAGCTCAAGGCGGTCTCCGAACATGTGCAGACGCACCCGCGAACCCCCCATCGAATAGTCCCGATGCGCCACGGCGTTGACGAGTGCCTCAAACACGGCCCGCTCGCTGAACTGCGGCTGATCAACCCGGGCCGTTACTTTGGTCGCTCGCACCAGCATGTTCCGTCGCACGAAGTGCAATGCTTCCGCAACCTGCTCGTCGAGTGGCCCTTCAATATCTCGGGCGTCGGTCTGATAGTTGACATCCGTCCGCTCGCCGGCATAGCTAACGGCTTGTATGTATGCGTGGGGCATCCATTGTTGCGGCTCCCGCGTGCATAGTAGAACGCCGGCGAGTGTGAGGCGTACGACGTCTTCCTCGTCGGCAGCGACGATGCGGAGCTTGTGCAAAGTGTCCTCGGTCAACTCGGCGTCTTCGCGGAGAAACCGGCGCGTCAGTTCCTCGTCGAGGTGTTCTGGCGAGGTGCGAGGAACAACCGATTCGTCGAAACGGATCACGCGGCTCTGGCTGCGCTCTTGAAAGAGCCGCGCCAAAAACTCGGCAGCCATTTCGCGCTTTGAACTGCCTATCCTACGGAAGTAGCCGCCCGGACTCTTGTGGACGAACAGGCTGCGGGCAATGTCGATGCAGATGACCGGAACGGGCGTCCCAGCGGCATCCGGTAATTCGAGCTTGCGGATGTCAACGCTGAGCGCGGGGTTCACCGAATCGTTGCAGATTTCGCGTACCCAACCCTCGACCGCATCCAAACGTTCTAAAGGAATACCCAAAACCTCGCGGGTCGCGTCGTCCACTCCCAAGACAAGGGTTCCGCCCCGGCTGTTGGCAAAGGCGGCGAGTTCGTCAGCGAACTCGTTTCGATGCGGACTGGTAACGCGGTCGCCGGACAGCACGACTCGCTTGAGTTCCAACGTCGAGTCCTCGCCGAGGCGGATGCGACGGGATAGGTCAGCAGCAGTCATCAGTTTCGTTTCTCTTTTTCCAGTCTCTTATCGGACCAACTCGCCCAAAACCGCCAAAAACCGCTCCACATCGTCGCTATTATTGTACAAATGCCCCGAGACCCGCACCCGCCCATATTCCCCCCACACCAACACCCCTCGGTCGGCAAGAGCCTCACACAGCCCGTGCGCGTCATCGTCCGCAAAACAGGTATTGCCCGACCGCTGCGACCTCACACTCGGTGAAATAACCTGCCGCCCGAGACGCTCCAGCCCGGCGCTGATTTGTTCGGACAAGTCGCGGTTGTGCTCCTCTATCCGCTCAATCCCCACGTCCAATAGCCGCCCCAAAGCGTAGTCGAGATACAGCACCGCCACCATAGCCGGATTGCCCGGCTCCATTTTATCGGGCATCGGCTTCTCGTCCGCATCCGGTGCACGCACAGCCCCTTGCGCCGGCCACACCGCCAAATTGCGCCAGCCAAAAGCCGTCGAGCGCACTTGCGCCTCGGCCCGCTGGCTCAAATAACACGGCGCAACCCCGTGGGTCGCCAACAACCACTTGTAGCACGAACTGACGCACAAGTCAGTGCACGCGGCCGGCACAGCAACTGCGCCCGCAGCGTGCGTCGCATCGACCGCCAAAAGCGCGTCGCGTCCGACAAGTCCGGCCGCAAGCTGCTCGACATCGAGGTTTTGCCCCGTGTAAAAGCTGACTTGACTCACGGCCAAGACCCGAGTGCGCTCATCGACTGCGGCCAACAGATCTTCCTCCCGCACCAGCCATTCGCAATGCGGCACCAGCCGCAACTCGACCCCTTGCTCGCGCACGTTGCGCCAATTGTACGCCACCGAGGGAAATTCCAAATTGGTGGTGACCACGTTGTCGCCCGGCCGCCAGTCCAAACCCCGCGCTAACCAAGCCATGCCTTCAGCCGCTGACGGCGTAAAGGCGATCCGCTCATCTGGAACGCCCCACAACTGTCCCATGCGCTGGCGGCAGCGCTCGCCGCGAGCGTAGATGGCGCGCCGACCGCGGTCCCCAGCGCTTTTGTCCTTGGCAAACTCCGCGTACACCTCGCTCTGCCCTTTTAGCCAAGGAGCTTCGCCCCCCGTACAGAGATGAGTCACCGCGTCGAGCCCGACGAAATCCGCGGGCGGAATGAGGCTTTCGCTTTTCATGGTATATCCTATTCGCTATCTACAATCCGCATGGCTTCTTCCCGCGCGCTTTGCAGCAAGGCCCCGTCGGCAATCAAATCCGCCGCCTTAAATGTGGGCATCCCGGCTTGGCGCACGCCAAAAAACTCGCCAGGGCCGCGCAGTTGCAAATCCTTTTCCGCAATCTCAAAGCCGTCTTGGGTGCGCTCCATAGTCTGGAGCCGCTCGCGCGAATCCGCCAACTCGGCCCCGGCGTGGGCATAGCTGATGAGAATGCAAAACGACTGCTCGCCGCCGCGCCCCACGCGGCCGCGCAACTGGTGCAACTGCGCCAAGCCAAAGCGCTCGGCGTGTTCGATGATCATCACCGTGGCATTGGGCACATCCACGCCGACCTCGACGACCGTGGTACAAACCAAGACTTGAACCCGATTCTGCTTAAAATCCTCCATGACCTCGGCCTTTTCCTCAGCCGCCATGCGCCCGTGTAGCAAGGCCACTGCAAAGTCGGCCAACGGACCGTTGCGCAACTCGTCGTAGGCTTCGACCGCGGATTTGTAATCCATCTTTTCCGATTCTTCAATCAGCGGGTACACCACGTACACTTGCCGCCCTTGGCGCACCTGATCGCCGGCAAACTCAAAGATCGCCTCGCGGCGGTCCTCGCCGCGCAGGGCCGTGCGGATCGGCTTGCGCCCGGGGGGCAACTCGTCAATAATCGACACATCTAGCTCGCCGTACAGAGTCAGAGCCAAGGTGCGCGGGATCGGCGTGGCCGTCATCACCAGCAAGTCAGGCTTTGCACCCTTCTTGTAGAGCGCGCCGCGCTGCACGACCCCAAAGCGGTGCTGCTCGTCAATGACCGCCAGCCCCAAGCGGGCAAATTGCACCTGCTCCTGAATCAACGCGTGGGTACCCACCACAATGTGGGCCGCGCCGCTTTCAATGGCCGTCAACAGCTTCTGCCGGAGCGCCTTGCGCTGGGCACCCTTGAGGAATACCACCGTCAGGCCGAGCGGCTCGACAAGGGCTTGGATGTTGAAAAAGTGTTGCTCGGCGAGGATCTCGGTCGGGGCCATCATCGCCGCTTGGTAGCCGTTCTCCACGGCTGTCAGCATCGCGCACAGGCCCACCAAGGTCTTGCCCGAGCCAACGTCGCCTTGGACGAGGCGATTCATAACTTGGGAGCGCTGCATCTGCGCGGCGATTTCGGCGACGACTCGGAGTTGGGCGCGCGTCGGGGCAAACGGCAGCGAATCCCACAGGGCCTGCACTAGTTTCTCGCTCGGCGCGAAGGCAATGCCGTCGGCCTGCTCGCGGTTTTTTTTGCGCCGCCGCGCCAAGCGCAGTTGGAAGGCAAAAAGCTCGCCAAAGGCCAAGCGCTGCCGCGCGCGCTCCGCCTCGGCGAGGCTGGCGGGAAAATGCACTTGGCGCAGACTAATGCCCAACTCTGCAAGGCCCAAGCGCTGCCGCAAGGCCGCGGGCAGATCGTCTTCGATCCGCTCGGCAAAGGTATCCAGTGCCTCGCTTATCAAGCGGCGGAATCCCCGGCTGCGCAGGCCGCGTTCCTTCATATCGGCACTAGTTGTATAGAGCGGCACGACTACGCCCGTGTGGAGCCGCTCCTCCCCAAGTAGGAATTCATATTCGGGATGCACCATCTGCCGCCGCCCTTGGAACAGATCGATCTTGCCGCTTATGGCCAACTCGTCGCCGACGGCAAAGTTGCGCTGCAAGTAGCGCCCCCCCTGAAAAAAGGTGCAGGTGATATCGTCGGTCTCGTCGGCGACCACCATCACAAAGCGAGGCCGCGGCCCAGGAATGAAGCGCGTCTGGCGCACTTGGCCGATGAGTGTCACCTCTTGGCCGATTGGTGCTCGGGCCATGGGCAAAATCTGCGAGCGGTCGAGATAGCGGCGCGGCAGGTAGTACAACAAATCGCCCAGCGTCAAGATCTCTACATCTTTGAGCGCAGACGCGCGTTTGGCCCCTACGCCTTTTATTTTTTCAATGGGGATGGACAGAATTTCCATGGTTGACCATGCGTTGACGCGACCGGGCTACGGCCTATCTTTGGCCGCATATTACCATGCCCAAGTCCATTACCTTTGCCCACTATCTAATGGGGCACGCGCCGTTTAGACGCGCGTCCTTCTTCTACACTTATGTCGGGATATGGCTCCACCTGCTCATTGGCACGGGCCTCTTAGCGCTCTCTGGCGCGCGCGACTGGCTGTCGATCTTCGCGGCGCTGGTCGTCGGCTCGTTTTGCGCAGGACTCGCACTCTACGGCTTGTTGACGAAGACGCGCCGCCTGCTGCTCAACATTGGTGCCTATGCCGCTAGCATCGCCCGTGCGTTCTCGACCGATCCTGTAGTCCTCACCTGCTTCATCGCGGGCCTCATCGCCGCGCTCGTTTCCAGCTACAGCATCTTGGCGGCTGAATACGGCCACTATCAGCGCGAGTGCCACCGCCAGCCCGTGCCGCTTCCTACCTCCGTGGCTTTTCTGCTAGGCGCGGCCATCGTCTTCCTCTGCGCCTATGGCCTCTTAGCAAGCTAGCGGATCTTGAGTGTCGCCAAGCCGCACAGTGCCAAAATGCCAGCCACGATCCAGAAGCGAATGACGATCTTGGTGTCGGCCAAGCCGCGCTGTTGGAAGTGGTGGTGAATTGGCGAGCGGGTGAAAAAGCGCCGCCCCAACCACCGGATGCCGATCTTTTCCTGTATCACCACCGACAAGGTCTCGCCGACGAAGATTCCCCCGACGATTAGGAAGAGAAACTCCTGTTTGACCAAGACGGCGACCGTGCCCAACAAGCCGCCTAGCGCCATGGATCCGGTATCGCCCATGATGACGTTGGCCGGATAGGAATTGAACCACAAAAAGCCGAGGCAGGCCCCAAAGACGATGGAGCAGATTATGGCGACTTCCCCCACGCCCGGCATAAAGGGAAAGATCAGAAACTCCGCGATCTCAGCGTGGCTGGACACGTAAGCGAACACCCCGAAGACGGCCACGACAAAAGCAGTCGGCACAATAGCCAAGCCGTCAATCCCGTCGGCGAGATTGACCGAGTTGGAGATGGCCGTCACCGTAAAGGCGATAAAAGGCACATAGCCCCACGAAAGATCGAGCACCGGATTTTTGAAAAAGGGCAGATAAAGCTGGGTCGCCAAACCCGCCGACTCGGCTGGGAGAGCTTGCGTGACGTACGCGGTGCCAAACGCCATCCCAAAGGCTACTTGCAGCGCCAACTTGGCCTTCTCGGACAGCCCGCGGTCGCTAGAGCGATAGCGCACCTTGAGGAAGTCGTCAATCCAGCCAAGCGCGGCAAACCAGACAATCGCACCCACGCAGAACAGCACGAAGAG
>JAJEEZ010000400.1:0-5368 GCA_022820705.1 Candidatus Latescibacterota bacterium
ACCTGAGCTATCTTGGGACGGGCGCGTCCAAGGAGGTGCGGTGGTGCCGCCGGGGATCTACCTGATTTACATAGAAGTCAAAGGGGATTCAAAAGCCAATCGGCGGGCAGTACCGGTAGCGGTGGCCTACTAAATCGTCAAAACATTCCTTTGAGCTGTTGACGCCATTGGTCCTTGAGCGCCTCGAGGATCGCTTGCTGGCGCTCTTCGACGTAGTACTTCTTGAAGCGATCTAGATTTTTTACTCCTGCTAACGTGTCGCCTTGGATGACCTGCAGATGGCCGACCATCCGGTTGGCCTGCACGTGGTCGGGTTCTATCTCGAGGATGGCTTGCGCCTGCGCTAGAGCCTTCGTGCCTTCGTGCTGAGTCGCATAGTGGGTGGCCAAAAGCCAGCGGGGTGCCACCAAATGGGGATGGGCAGCAACCAAGCGTTTGAGTTGGACCTCGGCCGCGGTGGACTCATCGGTGGCCATAAGCAGGTGGGCTAGGCGGAGACCAGCTTCGGCGTGAGTGGAGTCGCGCTGGAGGATCGCCGCATACTCGCGTCGAGCTAGGGCCGGCTGACCCAAGGCTTCTGTTAACTGACCCAACTGGTAGCGGAAGCGCAACGAGTCGGGAGCTTGGACGACGAGGTCGCGATAGAGGGCGGTAGCCGCGTCGAGCTGATCGAGTTGGATATGGGCGTAGGCCAGCCGCTCCTGTACAGCTTTTCGCTCTGGTGCCGCAGCCGCGTCGAGCAGTTTTTCGTATTGGACGATTGCTTCCGCGTAGCGACCGGCGTGCAGGAGGGCATTGCCCAAGGCATAACGGGCTTCGGGATAGTCTGGATGGCGGACGACAAAATCTTGGTAGGCTGCGATGGCTCGGTCGTAGCGGCCCCGCCGTGCGTACAAGGCCCCGAGGTTAAAACGGGCCTCGCGGATCTCCGGGTCGAGGGCGAGAGCTTGCTCATAGGCGGCGATAGCGTTGGCCGGTAGGCCCTTTTGCTGATAGACGAAGCCCAGCCGATGCAAGGTTTCGGCGTCGCCGGCCATGTTCATTGGACCGACGCGGAAGTTGCAGGCCACTAAAAGGGCTACAAGTACGCCCCCGGCCCAAGCCAGCTTCGCACCAGCGCGGTCGCGTCCGAGGCAATAGAGTGCACTGACGGCATAGGCGGCAAAAAGTAGCAGGGGCGGTACGATCGGCAGGCGGTAGCGCGCGGTCGGAAAGAATAAGATGACGGATAGTGCATAGACGACGATGTAGAGAAGTAGAAGGTACACTTCCGCACGGCGGTGCTTCCGATTGTAGCACACTAGCCCTATACCCAGCAAGGCCAGTGGCACCACGACCCCAAAGGGGAAGGCAATGGTCGCCTTCCACAATAGTAGCGATAGCAAGGGGGAGAAGTTGCGAGCGTAGTAGAGGTCTTGGTTGCGGCCTATTTCTTCGCCGTGCCAGAAGAGATAGGTTTTGTGGAGCAGGAGCAGAAGCCAGGCACTTGGCTCTGCGCTGATAAAGTCCCAAGCTCGGGCGAAGAAATAGTCTGATTGGTCCGAGGCCCGGGTAAGCCCGGCTTCGGTTCGGGGTTGGCTGACCAAGGCGCGCCACTCTGGGCCGGGTGGGATGCGGATTGTCTCCTCGTAGTTGGCGTTGTTTCCCAAGTAGAAATTGATCCCTCCGTTGGAGGAAATCAGTACCAAGTCGTCGCCTATCAGGTAATTGCGCAGAGTGACGGGAGCGATGACCAACGAGGCCCCCAGCAGCAAGGGCAGAGCGTTTAGCAAGCGTCGTGGCCACGGCAACGCACGGCGCACGACAATCACCCAGACCAAGGCCGCGGGCAGAAAGAGCAGGATATTGGCCACGGCAAGGGCGGCCAAGCCCAGACAGAAACCGGGGACTAAGAGCCGACGCGGACGACCGGCCATGGCCCAAGGCAGGGTCAACAGGATCAGTAGATCAAAGAAAAGGGCTAGGGGCGGCGGCAGGAATTCACCCGTGAAGAAAACTAAAGGGCCGTAGAGTGCTGCTGCAACGGCCGCTGCAAGCCCTAGGTCAGGAGAAAACAGGCGACGCCCGAGCAGGTAAAGCAGGACGCAGTTGCAGGCGCTAATGGCAGCTTGGACGAGGCGAGGTAGGTAGTAGCTAGGAGTGAAGAGCGCGTAGAGAAACCCTAGGAAGTAAGGATAGAGAGGCGGTTGCCAGAAGGGATCGTCCCCGCCGCCCCAGTGCCCCAGCACCGCCATGCGTTCTGCGGCGTCTGTATAGGTTTTTGCATCGACCAGTGGATAGTCAAAAAAAGGGCTTGTCTGGCTTTGCTCTATATAGAGGAGGCGCACCCCCAACGCCGCGAGCCAGAGCAACCCTCCGACCAGCCAGCCAGATCTCCCCATCGCACTCAATCAAATGCCCAGACCGGCGTAAACCGTGATAAAGCCTTCGGTGATGGTCCGAGTCTTCAGCCCGGGATCCTGAAAGTCGCGCACGTCGAATTTCAGGCCCACCTGGGTCGTCAGCACGTATCCTTGGTACTCGGCCACGTTGGAAATCTGGGTAGCTGAGATAAAAGACTGGAAGTTGTTGATGTCGTCATCCAAGTCGCGGAAGAGCACGTATTCGACGCCGCCGGCAAAAGTAGTACTGCGGAGAAAGGGCACCTCGGCAATGAGTCCGAAAATCTCGGTCAGTTCCTTGCGCCCCAAGCGCGAGAATAGGTCGTAGGTCTGGCGGCGGAACTCGCTCTTCCAGCGCGGCATAAGCCGCAGAGTGCCGATCTCGCGGAGATACTCGGCCTTGTTGACGAAGCCGAAGAAGAACTCGTTGGGATCGAGGCCAAAGGAAGTGCGCGCGGAGCTATCGAGACGCTGATGCCAGAGGTCGTATTTGAGTAAGTTTTTGATGGTCAAGTCGGCGATGGGCGTATAGGTATGGCCGATGAAGAAACCATTGTACCAAGTATCGCGCCCAAGCATCGGATCAATAACTTCGACATTGCGGTCGTCGCGCAAGGTATTGCGATTATTCCACTGGAGGAGGTCGTCGGCAATGTCGTCCTTGATGCTCTTGGTTATTTCCATGACCCGCAGACGACCCCAGCGAGCGTGATCGATATCCAGAGTCAACATGCCATAGTAGGTGTAGTTGCGCTGGTCAGAGGTAATAAGCTCGTCGCGCAGATGCCCCACAGTGAGGCGCAATTGCGGCGCGAGGTGAGCGCCGACATAGACGTTGAAGCCGCGATGATCGCGCTGGTAGGGAAAGTCGGGGCGGTTGTCGTTTTCAAATCGATCAATCCAAGTGTTGTTGTTGGCGTCAATGCCGTAGAGGAATTCCGGTCGTTCGACGTGCTGCCGCAGGAAAGGCTCTTCGTAGTCGGGGATCAGGTTGATCACCCGGCCGTTGTCGTTTTGGTTGTAGTCGGGGATGAAGTCGTTGTTTTCGTCCCAGCCGGGAAAGACCGCTGGATCGGTGACCAGCGCGTCGTTGCGGCCCCAATCGGGGACCCGGTCTTGGTCGTCATTGTCCTCGACAAAATCGACTAAGAAGCGTTCGATATTGCCCGGAGCACCGTTCTCAAAATAGCCAGAGGAATAGTCGATAAACCCGTCCTGTTCGGCGACGTACACGGTGGTGGCGTAGTCCGGATCCATGTAGAAGACCTCGCCAAATAAGAAAAAGGGATAGGCCACTTTCGACAGATTGGCCATCCACGCATTGGCTGAGGGCTTGTTGGAGGTGCCCGACGAGGTGTTGTGGTCAGTGTTACCTTGGTCGTTGCTCGGATAGGGGTACTTGCGGTAAACCCGACTGTTGTCGAATTCGCCGTAGAAATTGAATCCCTTGATGTCGTTGAATTCGGTGGTGAAACCAAAGATCGAGGTGGCGGTTGGTAGGCCGTATTCAAAGGAGACCACTCTGAGGTTGGTATTGTCCTTGACGTTGCCCTCGGCGCGGGCCATTAGCAGGAAGACGGGGTCTTCATTGCGGCCGGTTTGGCGGTTGGAGGTGACCTGCACCTTGTAGTCGTTACCCAACACCAAGTCGAACTGGACTTTGCGAATTTGGGTTTTGTCTTGAGGGGCTGTGAGCAGGTAGTCGCTGCGATTGAAGTCGTAGCGCAAGCGGATCTGCTCGTTGCCGTCGGCAGAGATGAAGCCCTCTTGTGGGAATCCGCCTTCAATGATCGGCTCGAAACCTATTTCCTTGCCGCGCACTTGGGTTCCGTCGAGGTAAGTAATAATGATATCGGACCCGGCGGGGAAGAAGGCGGCCCCGCCCTCGTTGTCGGCGGGTGAATCGTCGCTGAGCAGCACTTCGATCCAAGCGATCGCCTCGGCCTTTTGGTCAACGGTCAGTTCCCCGGAGAGAGGATTGCCGCCGAAGCCTTCGGTGAGGGTGTTGGACTGGTGGGCGTTGACGAAAGTGAAGCCCAAAGTAGTAAAATCACCAATCTGGACCGTGGTACGCCCTCCCATCAAGGACGTGTTATTGGTGCGGTTGATGCCCTCGGCAAAAGTCGAGGCCCCGCCCGATTCGCTCAGCCGCGAATAGAGGGCGGTTAGCATGTACTTATCAGTGGCGATGTCGAATTGAACGCCATCGAAGTCCGGTTTGGAGAAGGTCATCGGCGTCAGGGTGGTGCGCAGGCCGTTGGCAATGGTTAGTGCATAGTGGTACTGGCCTTTGGCGTCGGAGGCGATCACTACGTTGCTGAACCAACTGCGAAAGCGATCATCTTTGAAGAGCTGATTGCCTTTCTGCAGGGGCTGGCGCTGATCGTTGTTGTAGATGAGCCAGCCCCGCCCGACGAAGTTGCCGAAGAAGTCGTAGAAATAGTCGCCTTCGAGCGCGGTATCGACATAGCGCTGGTAGTGCTGGCGAGCGTAGTTGGAGTACTCCCACTGCTGCCACCGGTACTCGTTGTAGAGCTCCTGCGGGATGTACCAGCGGCGCACCGCTGGATCCAAAGCGTCAAAAAGCACGCCTGCGCCCTGTGGCTCAAAGGTGGTGCGCCCCCCCCTCTGGACGCCCAGACGGTTACCGTAGGTTTGTGCGCGAGCCTGATCCGCGATGCCGATTAGGAGGCCTAGCGTCAGTAAGACAGCACTGTGCGACATTCTCATGGCCGGATTCCCTCGTGTAGGGTAATACGGTGCGTATCGGAGGAACTCCCTTAACAAAAAAAGGGCGATGGGCTGGGTAGCCCACCGCCCTTAAAAAACGATGCTGCGCACTCGTCTTACTGCTGGAACTGGGCTTTAATGCGGCCCCAAGTATCGGACTCAACCGAGGTGGGCTCGGGAGCGGCACCCCAGTCGATGGAGTCGTCTAGTTCGCTCATGACCATGTCGTTGTCGGCGCGGCAGCATCCGTTGGGCGA
>JAJEEZ010000119.1:0-9523 GCA_022820705.1 Candidatus Latescibacterota bacterium
TCCGCTGCGCCAATCTCGTCGAGAAACAAGGTCCCGCGATCGGCTAGTTCAAAGCGGCCTAAGTGCTGGCGGACCGCACCCGTAAAGGCTCCTTTCTCGTGCCCGAACAGCTCACTCTCCAACACGCCTTCGGGCAGCGAGGCACAGTTGAGCCGCACAAACGAGTCTCTGCGCCTTGGGCTGCGCCCGTGTAAACGCCTCGCCAACACTTCTTTGCCCGTGCCGCTTTCTCCAGTGAGAAGCACGGTCGCTGGGGACTCAGCGACCCGGTCGGCTTGGGCTAGTAGGCGGCGGACTTGGGCGTTTTGGGTGATAAATTCGGGATGGTCAGCACAGCGGGGGGAGGACGCGCCCACTCGCGTAGCCGCGTCCGAGTTCGCAGACGTACAAGAGTATACAGACAACCTTCCCTTCCTTCCTTTTTGGATATATAATGCAAAAATGCAAAAATGAATATAATATGCTGTTGCAAACGATTGTCAAGAAAAAACAATGTAGAAATTTGATGGGGGTTAGGCCAAGACAGAGGGCCGATGGGCACAGATTTCGGAAACTAAGCTGCTGTAGTTGCTGGAGCCTCTCGATTCTGCGTCGTAGAGCGCGACGGGTTGGCTAAAACCCGGGGCCTCGGCCAAGCTGATGTTGCGGCTGATGATCGTCTGATAGACCTTGTCGCCGAAGTGGTTGCGTACTTCTTGGGCCACGTGGCGACAAAGCTGCAAGCGGTTGTCATACAGGGTAAGTAAAACGCCCTCGATTTCGAGATTGGGATTGAGGTAGCGCCGCACCACGCGGATGGTGTCGTTGAGTTTGCTGACGCCTTCTAAGGCATAGTATTCACACTGCACCGGAATGAGCACGGAATCGGCCGCGCTCAGCGCGTTGATGGTCAGCAAGCCCAGGGACGGCGGGCAATCAATAAATATAAATTCGTATTGTCGTTTTATCGGATCCAGAGCTTCGGCCAGCCGTTTGTCGCGCCCGACCATAGCGGCCATCTCCACTTCGGCACCTGCGAGGCGGACATGCCCAGGCACTACGAAGAGGTCCTTTATATCAGTGGGAAAGGTCGCCGAGGAGGTGCTGAGTTGGCCTATCAAGACCTCGTAGGTCGAGGCATAGTCGCTGCCGAGTTCGGCATCGCAACTACTAGTGGCATTGGCCTGTGGGTCTAAGTCGATGAGTAGGGTTCGATAGCCGGAAAGGGCTAGATAAGCGGCAAGATTGACAGCCGTAGTGGTCTTGCCCACCCCGCCTTTTTGATTGGCGATAGCGATGATTTTGCCCATACCGATATTTTGCCCCATTAAAGCCTACAAAAAGGCTCAATCAGCTAATCGGAGCGCACCCAAGCGCGACTCCGTGCTATTTAGTGAGCAACCTAATCAAGAGGGTCAACTGACTGCTCCCATAGCCAAAGGGAGCGTATTCAGGGGAGTTATACAGAAGACCCTAATCACCGCCTCTAATTCAATATAATACGGCGCGACGGCGCGTCAAGGATTTGTTTCAATTTGGTTGCATCTGGATATTAAATAATTCATAAGTATATATAAAACAATATGTTGTAAATTTATGATAAATGGGCTACAGCCCCTGTGCTACACGGTTTTTGGGCTGGTGGTGAGCAGTTTCTTATTATTGCTTTTCCCATAACCAAAATCGCGGAAGTGAAAGACGATGCAAAACGATTCCACCTTCTCAGAATTAGTTGCTATCATGGCGCGTCTGCGCGGCCCTGCTGGCTGCCCTTGGGATCGCCAGCAGACGCACGCTACGCTCAAGCCCTACCTGTTAGAGGAAGTGTACGAGGCTCTTGAAGCCATTGACGCAGCAGACGACGCCGAACTGTGCAAGGAACTGGGCGATGTGTTGCTGCAAGTGGTGTTCCACGCCCAGATCGCGGCCGAGGAGGGGCGCTTCGACATTGAGGCGGTCGGCCAAGCCATCGTCGATAAGCTGATTCGTCGCCATCCTCACGTCTTTGGCGATGCGAGTGCGGACGAGGCCGACGAGGTCTTGCTCCGCTGGGAGCAGATCAAAAAGCAGGAGCGCCGAGAGCAAGGGGAAGCTGCGCCATCGTTGCTGGAGGGCATTCCCAAGCACCTCCCCGCCTTAATGCGCGCCCATCGAATTCAGACGCGAGTCGCACATCAGGGGTTTGATTGGGACGACATTGATGGCGCACTCGACAAGGTCGAAGAGGAATTTGCCGAAGTGCGCAAGGCTTGGGAGACGGATAGGGCCTCGGCGGTTGAGGAAGAGTTTGGCGACTTGCTCTTTTCGTTAGTCAACGCCAGCCGATTCATCAAAGTAGATCCCGAACAGGCGCTCAGACGGGCGAGCACCAAGTTCGAGCGCCGCTTTCGCGCCCTAGAGGATATCGTGCAGGCGCGAGGCGAGGAAGTCGCCACGCTCTCGCTGGCGGCCCTAGACGAGATCTGGGACGAGGTGAAAGCGCGCGAAAGGGGCAAAGAGTAAGCAAGTGATATGGAACTAGCGCTCGCCAAAGTCCCCCTCCGCGTTGACGTGCTCTTTTTCGCCACGGTCTTGGGCGTTTTGGCACTCTCGGTGATGGCTGTGCGCGTCGCGGTCCAGCGGGCAGGGCTGGCTGCCGACCTGTGGACTATGCGGGCGGCTATGGGAGCGATGCTCTGGTTGGTGGCGACCGGACTGGCCGCGCTCTCGGATGTGCTACGCGGCTTTTCGCTACCCCTCTTCACGGCCTTGATGATCCTAACGGGCGGTGCGGCCTTTTCGCGGGTGGGGACCGCGCTGGTGGCTGCGGTCGGCCCGGTCGGGCTGATTGGCTTCCAGTTTTTCCGCGTGCCGGTCGCCGTGTTCTTACGAGGAATGTACCAGGCCGGGCAAGTGCCGGTGCAGATGACCTACGCGGGGATCAACTTCGACATCTTCGTCGGCTTGACCGCCCCGGCTATGGCTTGGCTGGTCTGGCGCGGCAAGGTGGGGTCCTACGCGATATGGGTTTGGAATGCGCTTGGGTTGATGCTACTGGCCGAGGCAATTGTCATCGCGGCCCTCTCTATGCCGACGGAGTTCCGCGTCTTCACCAACGAGCCGGATAGCACGTTCGCCACTTACGCGCCCTATGTCTGGCTGCCGACGGTCTTGGCCCCAGCCGCCCTACTGGGTCATTTGTTGGTACTGCGCTGGCTGTCGTCGAGTTGTTCGGGGTCGAGGTAATCCATGGCCGGGTCGAGCTTCCAGCGGCACTGGTCGGGGGGCTGTATGGTGCGGCCCCACGCGGCTAGGATGGATCGGTCGGCGCGGAGCGCGGCCATGCGCGCGGCGATCCACTCTGGGTCCCATCCGTCTAGGACTTCGGTTTTGAGGGCGGTCAGCGTTTCTTGGTGCGCCGGATCGGCCGCTAGGTCGCAGCGCTCGCGTGGGTCGTCTTGGAGGTTAAAAAGTTGGCAGGGCTGGCCGTGGTAGTAGTTGAGTTTCCACGGCCCGCGCCGAATCATGCGCTGGAAAATGCCCATTTCTGAGAAAGGACCGCCGGCCCCGGCCGCATCTTGGCAGAACTCGGAGAAGGCGATGTCGTCCCACTCGGCGTTTTGGGGATCCGCGAGCAAGGGCAGTAGGCTGCGGCCCCGCGAGTGGGGCAAGGCCGGGCAGCCCAAGGCGTCGAGCATGGTGGCGTTGAGGTCGAGTGAAGAAATCACTCGGTCGCAACGAGTGCCTGCGGGTAAGCGTCCGGGCCAAGCGAGTATGGCCGGCACTTTAACCGAGTCCTCGTAAAAGGTTTGCTTCCACCACAGCCCGTGCTCGCCGACCTGCTCGCCGTGGTCCGACGTGTAGAGGATGAGGGTGTTTTCCTCTAAGTCGTTTTCCCGCAGCGCGGCTATGATCTGGCCGATCAGCACGTCCATGCGGTGGACTAGCGCCCAATAGGCAGCGCGGGCGCGGCGGGTCTCTTCCTCGCTGACTTCCTCGATTTCGCAGGCTTGGCGCCAGTGCTTGAGGTGGGGATGCAGGTGGTCGCCGAAGGGTTCGGGGGTTTGCGGTGGGGTGATGTTTTCATAGTAGTAGCGATAGTCTTGCAAGCGGGCGACAAAAGGCTGGTGCGGCAGCATGAAACCGACCGAGAGCGAAAACGGCTCAGCCGCTTGGCCGGCGCGTTTAGCAACGCCGAGGCGATTGAGGTAGTCAACGGTCGCGGCGGTGACGTCTTCGTCGTGGACTTGGTAGGCGCTCTGGCCGTGGCCGGACAGGCGCAGGCTGACGCGGCCCGGCCCGGCCGTGCCCGAAAGTTGGCCGTGATCGACGCCTTGGCCTCCGGGTTGGTTGGGGCCGTGGTCGCCGACGAGCCGCTCTGCGTACCCGTGCAGTTGGTCTGGCCCAACCGAGTGCATGCGACCGATGAGAACGGGGTGGTAGCCGCCGGCACCCATGGCGTGGGCGAAGGTGGGGATACCGGAGTCGAGGATGTGGCTGTTGGTCCAGACTTGGTTGTCGCAGGGGTAGCGGCCCGAGAGCATGGACATCCGCGAGGGTACGCAAATCGGCGAGGGGCAATAGGTGTTGTCTAACACTACCCCGCGCGCGGCAAGGGCATCGAGGTGGGGGGGTTCAACTAAGGGATCGCCGTAGCAGCCAGCGACGTAGGGGCTGTGTTGGTCGGAGTGGATGTAGAGCAGGTTGGGGCGGGGTGATTGGCTCATAAGGGTCCTTGTTGGTTTAGCGGTGTGGGCGACAAGGTACGCGGCTGGTCGGGGTCGAGCAAGATGGGGCGGGACCGATTTTTCTCGCGTTGCGGCCTTGTGTACGTTTTTTTGAACGGCGAACTGCAAGCGATGGAGATTGGGAATGAAAACCAAGAAAACTGCCAAACCAGCAAAGATGAAGAGGAAGGACTACGAGCGCGAATTGACCAAGTTGCACCACGAATTGGTCACGTTGCAGCACTGGATCAAGGACCAAGGGTTGCGGGTTGTGATCGTCTTTGAGGGACGCGACACGGCCGGCAAAGGCGGGACCATAAAGCGCATTACCGAGCCGCTCAATCCGCGCGGCGCGCGCGTGGTGGCCTTGAGCACGCCGTCGGACCGCGAGCGCACCCAGTGGTACTTCCAGCGCTACGTAGCCCACCTGCCGGCTGCCGGCGAGATAGTGATCTTCGATCGCAGTTGGTACAACCGCAGCGGCGTCGAGCGGGTGATGGGCTTTTGCACCGAGGAGGAGTATTGGGAATTCCTCCATTCGTGCCCGGAGTTCGAGCGCATGCTGGTGCGCTCGGGGATCATCTTGTTCAAGTACTGGCTGTCGGTGAGCGAGGAAGAGCAAGAAAGCCGCTTTCAAGAGCGCGCCCAGAATCCGCTCAAGCACTGGAAGCTCAGCGATATAGACCTCAAATCGCGGGATATGTGGGTCGAGTACTCCAAGGCCAAAGACGAGGCGTTTTTCTACACGGACATTCCCGAAGCGCCTTGGTACACAGTGGAGGCCGACGACAAGCGCCGAGCGCGTCTCAACTGCATCGCGCACATCCTCGGCCAACTGCCCTATAAAGATGTGATGCCGAAAAAGATCAAGCTGCCGCCGCGCCCGCCGCACGGCGAGTACCAGCGTCCGCCGCACAGCAAGTTGCACTTTGTCGATGAGAAGTACTGAAAAGCGGTTTTGCAAATTGTCCGAGTGCGAGCGATGAGACGCCATGTCCAGCCAGTTCGAGTTTCTCGGCCTTTCCCACATCGCCGCGATGGGTGCGACGCTGGCCTTGCCGATCCTCTTGACCATCGTCGTCAAGCGGCTCAATTCGGCCAAGGCGACTCAAGCCATCTGCGGCGCGTTCGCGGGCGTGCTCTTGCTCAACGAGATCCTGCCTTGGGGCCAGCGCTTGACGATGGTCGGGGCGTACGAGTTTGTGCGGTGGTATCTGCCGTTGCACGTCTGTAGTATCACCGTCTTCGCCGTTGCTGCCGCACTCATCTTCCGCTGGCAGACGGCGTATGAAATCGCCTACTTCTGGGGACTCGCCGGCGCGACCAATGCCGTTGTCACGCCGCCGCTCGTAGCTGACTATCCAGCGTATCGCTTCTTTCAGTATTTCATCGCCCACGGCGGCATCGTCGCCGGTGCGCTGTTCGCAACTTGGGGCCTCGGTATGCGACCGACTTCCAAGTCGGTCATTCGCGTTTTTGTGCTGCTCAATCTCTTGGCCATTGTCGCGTTCGGCGTCAATTGGGCGCTGGGGAGCAACTACATGTTCCTCAGCCGACCGCCCGTTACCCAGTCGCCGTTTTTCTTCGCCCCGTGGCCGTGGTATATCCCAATTCTAGACGGCGTGGCGCTCGTTTTGTTTTACTTGCTTCTTCTACCTTTTAAGATCGGGCGTAGAACAGACGGTTCGCGGATACCTACTATTCCATGAAAGCATCTCGCAAAAAAAAGAAGGCTACGTCCCAAAAGTCCGGGTCGCAGGTTCCCAAAGCGAATATAGGTAGGCGCGTAGTCGGGTTATTAGAAACGCCACAGGCCCCCTTCTTTATTATCGCGGCGACATTCCTCCTAGGGATCTGGACTTTCGACGCCAAACTTTCCCTCAGCGGCGACAACGCCGAATTCATCACGCTGGCGCGCAGTCTGGCCCAAGGCGAGGGGCTTTTGCACATCAACTCGCCCGATCCTCAGCCGGCGACCAAGTATCCTTTTGGTTTTCCCCTATTGCTAGCTCCTTTGGCGTGGGCTTTTCCCGGCGATTGGGTGCCGATGAAGGTTTGGGTGCTGGTGTTCTTTACATTGGGGATGGGGGTGCTCTACCAATTGGCCAAGGAGCGGGTGGGCGTCTTGCCCGGCCTAGCGGTGGTGGCGCTGAGCATTGTGCTCGGCAAGAGCTATTTGACGCACGGGCCGACCGGCGCAGTTTACGGCCCGCTGCTTTTGCACTACGCACACCAAGTCATGTCCGAAGTGCCCTATCTGACTTTCTCGCTTTTGGCACTGTGGCTCGTCGAACGGGGCGTTAGGCGCGAGGGTATCAAGGGAAACTGGTGGCTCGTCGGCGGATTCGCTTGCACCATTTGGGCGTACTACATCCGCACGGCTGGGATCGCGCTGGTGGCAGCCGTGGTGGTTTATCTGTTGCTCCGGCGCGATTTTCGGCGGTGTTTGCTCTTTAGCGGCGCGGCGTTTGTCTACTGGCTGCCGTGGACATTGCGCAATCAAGCGGTAGGTGGCGGCAGCGTCTATATCAAGCAGCTTTTCATGGTCAATCCCTACCACCCAGAGCGAGGATTGCTCAACGTGGGTGGCTTCGTTGAGCGCTTTATTGGCCATGTGCATCGCTATCTGACGGGGGAATTGCCCAATACGCTAGTGCCGTTTTTTGATGGCACTGAGACGATTTTCCACCCCGCACCGTTGTTGCTGATCGCGCTCGCCGTTGCGGGGACGGTACTCTGCATCAAGCGCGGCGAACACCTGCTGCTCCTGCTCTACTCAGCCTTCTTCATGGGGATCGTGTTGCTCTGGCCTTGGCCGGGAGACCGCTTTCTGGTGCCGATTGTGCCGGTGCTCGTCTTGTTGGGGGTTTGGGCCGTTTTGCAAATTCTCGACGGACTAGCCGGAGGTCATGTCGGCAGGCTCGTGGTGTGGGGCTGCTTTCTAGTATGCATCATCGGCCAAGTTGGCGGCGTCAAACGCCTAGCTGACTACGCGGCCGCTGACTATCCTCCGCCTTGGCTTCGCTACTATCAGGCCGGTCAATGGCTCAAAACCAACGCGTCGGAAGACGCCATCGTGCTGTGCCGCAAGGGTTACTGGATGTACATCGTCTCGGGTCGGCGCTGCGTCGGCTTCCCCTTTGACGAGCCAGCAAAAGTGCTGGCCCACATGGAGCGCGAAAAGGTTGATTACGTGGTGCTGGAAAGCCTCGGTTTTCCGCAGACGGGGCAGTATTTGGTTCCGGCTATCGAGGAGTACCGCGACCGCTTTCAAGTGGTGTGGCACGACCCGGTGGTGCCGACGTTTGTGCTGCGTTTTCTCCAGCTTTAGAAACCAACAATGCACAAACTCACGGCAGCGGCGCGTCGTCGCGGACTAAGGCCTCGTCGCGGAGTTCGGCCCAAAACGAGGCGGGAATCTCCTGCGTGAGCAAGTCGAAGTTCTCCTGCACCCGCTCGGGCTGCCGCGTCCCGGGGATGATGCAGGTGATGGCCGGATGGGCGAAGACGAATTGCGAGGCCGCTGCTTTGAGATTGACGTGGTGGCGAGCGGCCACGGCTTCTAGCGACTTGGCCCTAGCCGCGATTTCGGGCGGAGCTTCCCGGTAGTTGTACGTCGCGCCCGGGCGCGCGCCTTTGGCCAAGATGCCGCTGTTGTACGTGCCGCCGGCCATGATACCGATGTTTTTTTCCACGCACAGCGGCAAGAGTTCGCCGAGCGCACCTTGGTAGATCAAGCTGTAGCGCCCTGCGAGGAGTAAGCAGTCGAAATCGCCCTCGCGGGCAAAGCGGGCCAGCATTTCCCATTGGTTCATGCCCGCACTGACGGCGCGAATGACGCCGTCGCCGCGCAGCTTGTCGAGCGCGGGGTAAGCACCATCGATGGCTTCCTGCCAATGGTTGTCCGGGTCGTGAATGTGGAGGATGTCGATGCGATCTACGCCTAGGCGTTTGAGGCTGTCTTCAAAGGAGCGCATGACGCCGTCGTAGCTGAAGTCGAACACGGGTTGATACGAGGCCGGGCCATCGAAAATGCCCTCCTGTTGATCTTGCTCGATTGGGACCAAGACGCGCCCCACTTTGGACGCGAGCACATAGCTGTCGCGCGGCACGCCCACGAGGGCCTTGCCGAGACGGATTTCGCTTTTGCCCGCTCCGTATAGCGGTGCGGTGTCTAAGAGGTTTAGTCCCAAAGACAGGGCGCGGTGTACGACAGAGACGGCCTGGTCGTCTGGTATGTCGCCGTATAGGCCGCCGATAGAGGCGCAGCCCAAGCCGAGACGGGTGACGCGCAGGCCGCTGCTGCCGAGGGTGACTTTTTCGAGTGGATTCATAGCTTGCTCCTCATAGTTTCTAGATGTAAGGAGCAAAACATAGGCCAAACTACCCGTGACAAAAAGCCCGCCCCTTGGAACCTGCTTGACGCTCACAGGGGCATGCCGTACATTAAGCGGCCTTTGTAAATGTTCCGAACTCATTGAATATAAAAGAGATGTGTCAATTTAAGGCCAAGCTGCTGGCACTGCTAATGCTGGCTGGATGCGCCGTCCCCGAGGAGCCACCGCAAGAAGAAGCGGCTCGCAGCGAGCGGCCCGCTTTGGCCGAGTGGCAGTGGGCCTATGGCGAGATGCCTTGGAGCACTTGGGACGAATCTTTGTTCGTGCGCGCCCAAAGCGAAGACAATCCCATATTGGTGTATT
Organism: Candidatus Latescibacterota bacterium; assembly: GCA_022820705.1. Taxonomy (GTDB): domain Bacteria; phylum Latescibacterota; class UBA2968; order UBA8231; family UBA8231. The sequence goes on from JAJEEZ010000119.1 coordinate 9,386, forward strand.
TGGCCGCCCCGGGATGCGAGGGCCTGTTTCCCACGCCGACACCGGCGTTGCGTCAACTAGTCGCCGAGAAATTTGTCAGCGTGCAGGTCGATCCATTCAAGCGGCCGGATATTGCTCAGCACTACGACAGCGGCGGTT
>JAJEEZ010000153.1:0-13807 GCA_022820705.1 Candidatus Latescibacterota bacterium
GTAGCCGATCTGGCTGATGACAAAAGCCGCGCCGACGTGGATTTTTTTGGCCAGCTTGAAGTATTGGGGCATGACCTCGCGCTCGTAGCGCTTATGGTTGTTGACTACGGCCCCCAGATAAAAATCCGTGGCCTCCATGCGCTGAGTCCGCTTGCCCTTTTTCATTTTCAGCCCGGCGTTCATGGCGGCGAACATTTCGAGCAGGCCGACTGAGTCGAGATCGAATACTCCACCGGCCGTGCCTTGATAGCCGCTGATGGGGTAGTCTCCAGACAGGGCGAGGATGTTGTTGAAGCCCTCGCTGGCAAGTTGCCAAGCGCGGCCTTGCAGCGCGTTGCGGTTCCAGTCCTTACAGGAAAGGTGGATGATGACGTCTTGGCCGCGCGCGATCAGGTCGGTGCCGAGGGTGTCCGGGTTGATCATGGCGTTGCCCCCGGGGTTGTCGGTGATGCTCAGAGCGTGGAATTGCGGATGCTCGGCGAGGCGGCGGGCGAGGGCGAGAACCTTGCGGCCATCGCGCTCGGTGATTAAGCCCCGCGAGGTCACCAACTCGACGATGTGGACGAAGGTGTCGGTGGTTTCGAGCAGATGGCGCAGGGGTTTCTTCTGCCAGGCACCCGAGTAGCGGGCGGGTGGATGGAGCGCGGTCAGCGACATGGCTAAAGTGCGGCGGGCATGGGTTTGAATTGGCAGCCCTCGACGAAGAGTTCAAAAAAGTCCGAGGTCGTCTCCAGTTCGACGTGCTCAATGCGCTTGGCCAGTGCTTCGATGCGGGCGCGTTTGCTGGCCGAAAGGAGTACTTCGCGCGCCCCTTGGACGGCTGCATTGCCCACCTTGGCGATGCGGGTGGTGGGCACGGGAGCCAAGAAGCCGATGTCGATAGCGGCTTGGACATCGACGTAGTTGGCAAAGCCACCGGCGAGGTAGAGCTGTTGCACGTCGCCTGGATTCAGGCCCAAGGTCCGCAAGACGATGTACTGGCCGCAGAAGTTGGCGGCTTTGGCTTGGGCGAGGTTGGAGGCGTCGAGGCGCGAGAAGGTGATGCCGCGCTCGGGGACTAACTCAAACAGGCGCTTTTTCTCGGCGAAGACGCCCTTGGGAGTCATTAAGTCGTGGCGGCGCAACTCGGCGAGGAGGTCGATTAGCCCAGAGCCGCACAGTCCCGCCGGCGCGGTGTCGCCGATGGTTTCCCACTGCCAGCGCGCGCCGTCCCAGCGGATGGATTCAATGGCTCCGTCGCAGCCGGGCATCCCATAGGTGATGCCGCCGCCCTCAAAGGCCGGGCCAGCCGGGCAAGAGGCCGCGACGAGACGGCCTTGGTGGGCGACTACTACTTCGGTGTTGGTGCCCACATCGACTAGCATCGCGCTCTCGCTGGCAAGGTCCATATCGACGGCGATTAAGTCGGCGGCTACATCTGCGCCGACGTGGCTGGCAATCAGCGGCAGCGAATACGCGCGCGCCTTGGGATTGGCCTTCAGGCCGAGGCGGCGGGTCTTCTCGACTAGGCTGGTCGCGGTGCGTTCGCCGCTTAGGTATTCGTGCTCAATGCGCGATTTGTAGGGCTTTTGGCCGATGCTCTGCACGTCGAGGCGGAAGAGGATGTCGCGCATCGTCGAGTTGCCGGCGACCACAACTTCGTAAATTTCCTGCCGCACAAAGCCGCCGCGCCGACAGAGGTCCGCGATCTCGTGGTTGAGCGCCTTGACTAGGGCTTGGCGCAGTTCGCCGGGGTGTTGTCCGTCGTAGGAGATGCGGTGCATGATGTCGCTGCCGCCAAAGCGCTGCGGGTTTTCAAATGCGCTTAAATGCACGCTCTCGCCTGTCTCCAGATCGACTAAGTCGAGGACGATGGTGGTGGTGCCCAAGTCGATGGCTAGGCCATAGAGGTGGCCGCGGTATTGGTCGATTTCCTCGTCGCCGTAGTAGATGGCTTGCCCGCGCCGCTGGACTACCGGGTCGATCTCGGCGGATCGATCCACGGTCTGGGTCAGTATGCGGGGCGTGCGAAAAAGCGGCGCGAACTCGATATCGACATCCGCGTCCTCGACTTTGGCTTGGCAGGCGAGCCGGAACTCACCGCCGAGGAAGTCCTCGGCCGGCGTTGGCGCGTTGAGGGCTTGCGCGCCGCTGGTGACCTCGACGATGCACTCGTGGCAGTGGCCAGTGCGCCCGCAGGAGGTAGGCACTCGGGCACCGAGTTGATCCGCGTAGTCGAAGAGGGTGCCGCCGGTCGATAGCGGGTAGGAGGTGCCGTCGCAGCGGATTTGCCCGCGGCCGGGTGTAGCCGGACGTTGATCTGTCTCCCACGCCGAGCGGTAGTCGAGCTGATCGTCGCTGCCGCACTGGAGCAGCCCACCCGGCTCTTTTGGCTTGCGCTGATTGCGGCAGCCGAAATGGGCGGTGCATTGGTCGAAGCGGTTCTTGTACGGGCAGCGGAAGGTCGCCTGCACGTCGGCATGAGTGGCGATGCCCGCGAGGATGCCCGACAGGCGGTCGAGGCTCTTTTGGTATTTTTTGGGGTCGATTTGGGTCATGGACGAAGGCGTCGTTATCGCTCAGAAGCGTACAGTGGCAATGGCTCAATCTGAGCCAATTCATCTCGATATTGCTGCTCCAACTCCCAAAGATCTCTGGCGTGTTGTGCGCTCAGCCAAAACTCAGGAGAGTTCCTGAACAAACGGGATAATTTCAAGGCCATGATGGACGAAATAGCGCACTGCTCTCGCAAGAGTTTATGGATGGTCTGTCGAGATTCGCCCAACTCATCAGCCAAAGAGTCCGCCGTCAATGCGTAGTCGGGAAGAAAATCTTCTCTTAGCATCGCCCCAGGATGCGTGGGCGGGGTAGTGCGTTTTTGATCTGTTAAGAACGAGAATATTCGATGCAGAAGCTCACGTAATTCGTCTGCGATCTCTTGGGGTGGATCTTGGGCGAGTGCTTTGGTTGCGATTTGCTCGGCTTTCCGTGGCTGGTTGCAGTCTAACGCCAACGTACCAGCACTGCGATGCAGTACTGAGTACGTCGGTTCGACTCGCCCCTCTGCTTCTAATTCGGAGATCGCCGCAAGTTCATTCTCCAATGCTTTCTCGAAAAGTTTGGTAGATTCTTCTATGTTGCCTTGCACTCGTACCACAAAGGCGCGTTCGGCAAACTCCATAGCCTTATTGTGGGAATCGCGAACACTCATTTTTCTTGAACCTCAGCAAGGGGCTGTCCAAACTCAACTACGATTACATACGATGGTAAGGTCCCGTCGGACCGGTTGATCTGCTGTAGTTTCTGATTCACTCGCGCTCTCACGTTCTGGTCGTCTCCCTTACGGATTCCCGATATTTCTAGCCTTGCCTTGTTCTGAAAGAGATGCTCTGACATCTCTCCCATCCAGTAGTCAAAGCCAGTGCCTTTCCGCGAACGCTCGATCACTGTATAACCGATCTCCTTCTGTGCCAGCAAAACCGCAATACCCACCGCACCGTGTTCAGTGGCAACCTCATGGTCATTCCAACACCTGCGGATTTGCTCAGTAATTGGAGGCCATGCCAAGGGGTAGCGGCTGTTACTGTGCCCTCGAACGTTAAGTTGGACACCTTGCGCGTGGCCCTGTGATTCCAAACATACACCTCCAGCCTCTGCCAGTGACATGCCGAAACTCGGTGTGATAGCTGGGAGGCCATTCCCAAGATCATTCAAATCTAGCATGTATCAAAATGTTCCATTACTGCGGGAGAGGCCACAACCCCTAACCTCTTATGTATCCTCATTCAGCAAGTCCTTGGCCAAGGACACGCAGGCGAGAGCGTCCTTGCCGTAGCCGTCGGCGCCCATGTCGTCGGCAAATTCTTGGGTCACGGGTGCGCCGCCGACCATGATTTTGACATCATCGCGCAAGTCGGCGTCGATGAAGGCCTCGATGGTCTTGCCCATGTTGGGCATGGTGGTGGTCAACAGGGCCGACATGCCCAAGAGCGGGGCTTCGTGCTCTTCGACGGCGTCGATGAACTCGTCTTCGGAGGTATCAACGCCTAGGTCGTGAACGACAAAGCCGGCTCCGCGCAGCATCATAATGCACAAGTTTTTGCCGATGTCGTGGAGGTCGCCCTTGACCGTGCCCATGATTACAATGCCGATGGGATCGACGCCCGAGGCCGAGAGAATGGGTTCGATGTGGGTCATGCCGGCCTTCATGGCGCGGGCGCAAGCCAACACTTCGGGGACGAAGATGAAGTTTTCGCGGAATTTGATGCCGACGATGGCCATGCCGGCGATCAGTCCGTCGTCCATGACTTCGAGAGCCTCGACGCCGCCGGCAATGGCTTGGCCGGTCAGCTCATCGACCGTTAGATGGTCGCCGTCGATGAGGGCTGCGGCGATGTTCTGCATCTGCTCGCTGGCTTGGGCAAAGATGCCGATGATGCGCTCGCGCTCTTCGTCGCGCTCGATAAATTCTTCGATCTCGTCGCGGATAAATTCGTTGGCGATGTCGGTAATGTCTGCCATTAGGATCTCTTCTTTTAGTTACGCGCTTGGTCGCGGTGCCACTCTTGTACCGTGCGGGGAATGGCCTTGAGGTTTTCGATGGAGGTCTGCAAGGGGATGGCGCACTCTGGGCCGATGAGCTGGACACCGGCTTCAAGATTGCGCACGACTTCGGCACCGACGACTTCCGGCCCTTTAGAAAAAAGAGTCTCGGGGTTGTTGATGTTGCCTACCAATGAGATGCGATCGCGCACGATTTGGGTGGATTCCTCGGGCGTGTTCTTGGAATCGAAGTGGAAGGCCGCCATGCCGGTTTGGGCGATGTACTCCATGCGGTCAACCGTGCGGCCGCAGATGTGGAGGATGATGGGCACCGAAAGCCGCTCGGCAAACTCGATGTGCAAGTCGCGCAGGTAGCGCTCGTAGTACTCGCCGCTGACGAGGTCGCCGGTGGCGTGGTCGGGCAGGGTCAGGGCGTCGGCACCGGCTTCGATCTGCGCTTGGCCGAATTCAATGGTGATCTCCTTCATGCGGTCGAGGCAGAGCTTGGTTTGGCCTGGGTCGTCGAGCGACAGCAGCAGAAAAGGCTCGACTCCAAAGCAGTGGTAGCCCAGTGACCAAGGCCCCATGGTCTTGCCGACGATGGCGACTTCGTCGCCGTATTCCCTGCGCAGAATTTTGATTGCCTCGGTAACGCAGGCTGTGTCGGGGTGGGTGCAGAGGTCGGCGGGGACTTTGATGTCGTCTGGCTCGTGCCAGATCGGTTCGCTCATGCGGACGGTCGGCCAGTTGTCCTTTTGCTCCCACTGGATTTTGCACCCGAGGGCCGAGGACTCTTGAATGATGGTGAAGACCGGCATGATGGTGTCAAAGCCCAACTCGGTGTAGCCGGTGGCGGCTAGCCGCGCCATGAGTTCAGGCTCGCGGTTGGCCGCGGGGAAGGGGGCATCGACGAGGTCCATCAATTCGACGGTGGCCACCGAGGTCGGGTTGCAGAGCGGGGTGCGGTCCACAGGCTGGCGGGCGAGGGCGGCGAGGACGCGCTCGCGACTGGTCATCGAAGAAGGCATGATAGACTCCTTTATTCTTGGGCGCTGGGGGCTGAGAGCACGCCGCGGCTGGCCATGGCTTCGGCCTCGCGCACGGCAGCGCGCACGTTGGGGGCGCGGATGAGCAACAGGCCGATTAGGGCGTCGTGGGAGTGGCCGCAGCCGAAGCGGACTTGGTTGGGTTGGTCGACGATCTCGTCCATTTCGCCGAGGCGGATTAGGCCGCGGGCGATGGTGGCAACGCGGCGTTCCACACCTCGGACCTGTTCGGTGGCGCGGACCTCGTACAGGCCCTGACCGAGACTGGCAACGGCGATGGTGGCGTTGGCTTTTTTGTCGAAGATGTGCAGTGGGCGCGGCTCTATGGGCTGCTCTGGCGGCAGCTTGCAAGCCTCTAGGAAGAGTCGCTTGACCGCAAACTGATGGGCATGGCCGCAGGGGAAGCGGAGCAGGCCGTCGCTAGTTTGCTCCATGCCGCCGAGTTCCTGCATGGCGTCCGCGACCCCGGCGATGCGCTCGGCGGCTCCGGGGAGATGGCTGTAGGTGTGGACTTGATAGCGGGGAGGGCCATCGGGGCAATAGAGCGCAATGGAAATGTCGTCGAAGTGGGGGTCCATAGAGACCAATTCGACGCGTGAGCCAAGGTCCAAAGTTTGTGTCATCTGCGTTTCCTCTTGACAGCAAAGCGCGGGATTGAGTAGTGTTTTAGAAAATAGCTAATGGTCTGACCATCGGCAAATTTTTATTTTCTTCTGCATTTGACACTTGGCTCCTTCTATGAAAAAAGCCACGGCTCCGATTGACGATGCCATGCGCCCAGTGCAGCGCACGTCTGTAAGCGACGAGATTATCGCGCAGATAACGGACTTAATCGAGCGCAACGTCCTCAAGCCCGGCGACAGGCTGCCGCCGGAGCGGGAGCTGTGCAAGCGCTTTCAGGTTGGGCGCTCTTCGCTGCGCGAAGCCCTGCGCTCGCTATCCATGATGGGCCTGCTCGATGGCCGCGTGGGCGAGGGCACCTTTGTCTGCAACAAGGGCCAATACGTGGAGCGGGCGTTGCAGTGGGGGTTTTTGCTCGACGGCAAAAAGCTCCAAGACCTGAGCGAGACGCGGATGATGCTCGAGTCGCAAAACGCCTATTTGGCAGCCGAGCGGGCTACCGTCGAGGATTTGGCGGCCATTGCCGACGCGCTGGCCGGCATGGCCGGGGGGCTTTCTGACGAGGGGCGCTTTCTCGCCAGCGATTTGCAGTTCCACCTACTTATTGCCCGGGCCACGCACAATTCCATTCTCTACAGCTTGCTCGAAACCACGCGCAACTACCTACAAGAATGGATCAAGGAAAGTTTGGCAGAGCCGTCGCTAGCTAGATCTCGGGCTGAACTGTCGCTAGCGGAACACCGCCAGATATTGGCAGCATTGCAGCGGCGGGATGCGGAGGCCGCGCGGCAGGCGATGGCAGCGCACATCCGCTCCAGCAGCGGAGATTTGCAGCGAACTAGCCGTCGATCAGGGTCCGATTGACGAACTCGGTGACTTCCTCGATTCGTCCCAATCCCGTTAAAATCAAGCTCTGGGAGATGCGCCGCGAGAGCCCGACGATGCGTTCGTCGTCGAGCGCGACTGGCTGGCGGCCGTCGGTCGCGCTCAATAGTAGGCAGCCGAGATCGTGTACGGCTTGGTGTTTGACTTCCTCGGCTTTCTTGTAGCTCGCATTCTGAAAATAGCTGTTCCAGAATACATTGACGGCCTCTAAATAGGCGGCTTTTTGGGCGGTATTCTGCATGGCCTTGATGCACATATCAGCCGTGTAGAAGGCGAGGTCAAAGGTGGGATAGCCGTAGTGGGCGGTGGCAAAATCGACCCAGTAGGGCTGGCCGTTGGCGACCCATATATTGCGGGGCCGCAAGTCGCCCAAGACAAGACAAAACCCCTCTTTGAGCAGGCGGTTGGTGTGGACGGCAATGGCCTTTTTGAGGTCGGGATAGGCGTTGGCAATGTAGTTGTAGTGCGGGTCGATGCGCAGTTGCTCAAATACCTTAGTGGGTGCAAACTCGTCGGCGACCTCGGACGAGTTTGCGGTCTCGTTGTGGACAGTGGCCAGCAGTTCGCCGCACTGGACGGCGATTTGCAGATCGATGCGGCCATTGACCAAGTCGCTCTCCCACGACAGGGCATTGTGTGGCGGTGGGGTCGTCACGAGGATGAAGTCCGTACGGTCTTCGAGCAGGACTTCCGGCAAGGTCTCGGGAGCGAGGAATTGCGCCAAGCGCTCGATGCAGCTTTTCTCGGCGAAGATGCGCCGCCGATCGATCCACCAGCGCTCCCTGATTTGAACGCGCGAGTGCGCCTGCTTGACGATCCAAGCCTGATTGGCAGCCTCTACGTAGTAAATCCGGTTTTTTAGCCCGTCACTCAAGGTCTGGACGCGGATCGGGCCCTCGTCGGCGAGCAGTTTTTTGCGTTTCAGGTACTTGGATATAGCCTTTTTCTCTAGGTTCATGGGCTTCTCTCAGGAGGCAGTGGGGGTGGCGGCCCGCACCTGTTCGACTTGGCTGGCGGCATGGTACGAGCTGCGCACCAACGGGCCAGACTCGACGTGGCGAAAGCCCAAGTCGAGGGCAAAGCGCCGCCACTCCGCAAACTCGTCGGGGTGGACGAAGCGCTCTACGGGCACGTGGTGGGCGGATGGGCTTAGGTATTGGCCCAAGGTCAGAATGGCGCAGCCGACATCCGCTAGGTCTTGGATGCTCTGGGCTATTTCTCTTTTGGTCTCGCCGGCCCCTAGCATCATGCCGGACTTGGTGGGGGCAGGACTCATCTTGCGCGCTCGGTTGAGGAGCTCCAGCGAGCGGCCGTACCGGGCTTGTGGGCGCATGGTGGGGTAGAGGCGAGGCGGCGTCTCGATGTTGTGGTTAAGAATGTCCGGGCTGGCTTCAAGGACGGTTGCTAGGGCCTGCCAGTCGCCCTTGAAGTCTGGGATCAGGACTTCGACGCTCGTCTCGGGACAAAGGCGATGTACTGCCGCGATCGTCCGGGCAAAGATGCGCGCTCCGCCGTCTGGCAGTTCGTCGCGATTGACCGAGGTAATCACCGCGTGCTCTAGCCCGAGGCGGGCAATGGCTGCGGCGACGCGCTCAGGCTCGCCTTCGTCGAGCCATTGGGGACGACCTGTCTTGATCGCGCAAAATCCGCAGCTGCGGGTGCAGACATCGCCCAGAATCATAAAGGTCGCCGTGCGCTGGCTCCAGCATTCGCCGATGTTGGGGCAGTGAGCACTCTCGCACACCGTGTTAAGCTGTAAATCGGCGAGCAGGTTTTTTAGGGCGATGTAATTGGGGTGGCCTGGGGCTTTGGCCTTGAGCCAGGGCGGAAGTCGGCGCTTGGAATTAGATGCCATAGGATAGAGGGGAAAAACTAAAAGAATAGAATATAATACGACTCCGGCACGCTAATATCAAGACTTGGTGGGTGCTGCGGCTAAGCACGTGCGGCACAGCCCGTACCACAGATAGCCGAGGGGAATGAGTTTAGTGCTGCGATAGGCGAGGGAAGCGACCGGGCCCCATGTGCGCTCAGGGTCAATCGGCCCATAGACTCCCGGTTCAAGGTCGAAGAAGACAAAGGGCGTCGGCAGAGCGATAAGAGCAAATATCCACAAGAACTTAGGAGAACCTGAGTGCGCGTACAAAGCTATGAGTACGGGCTGGAGAAAGACGTAGTGATGCTCCCAAACGTCTTTGTAAACGAGAAAAAAGGTACACATCCACAGCGCGAGCAGCGGCAGGGCATCGCGGCCGCGATAGGTGGCCATCAGCGCCGCGACGAGGATGGCGACCTGCGAGCAGTAGATAACTGTGCGGCCCGCCAAAGGGAGGTCGGCGAGGGTTGTCAACTCGGCTAGAGGCCGCTCGGCTAGTTGGGCCACGACGCTGACTAGCCCGCCTTGCAGCCCGAGGTTGCCCGCATGGGTGAGGGCCCCTTGGACGGGAGCGCCGTAGATATTGGCGGCGAAAAAAGCCGCCGTGCTATCTGGATGTAACAGGAAGTAAGGCAGCGACGTAAGCAAGCCGGCTAGCAGTCCCAAAACGAGGACGCGCCAGGCGCGAAGCCTTAAAAGCGCGGGGGCGAGGATTAGGGCGTTGGGTTTGACCAAGAGGGCACCCGCCCAACACAAGCCAGTCGCCCATCTCCGGTCGCTGTGAAGGCCGACGATGAGCCAAAAGAGCAGCGAGGCCGCCCAGAAGCTGACCTGTCCCATGTAGAGTTCGAGAAAGTAAGGCGAGAACGCCAGCCACATAAACAAGGCCAAGCCCCGGCGCGGCCCTTCGACCCACCGCCAAGTCAGATAGAGGTTGGCTGCGAGGAAAAGCTCAGTGCAGCAGAGATGGAGAAGGTATGCAGTGAGGGGCTGAAAGTAGGCGAAAAGACTGGCGACCAAGGCAAAGGCCGGCAGATAGCGGAAGCCGAAGGCACCCGACACTGAGTAGATGTCGCGGCCGTCGGCTAGGGCTTGGCCCGCCAAATAGAAAACCCCGAAGTCAAAGCCGCGGCGGGTGTGGGAGGCGTCGTTGAAGAGGGGCCGGAGGAGGTCGGTGCCGAGAGCGGCGAGGAAAGCGGCGTGAATTAAAAGGCCCGCTATGAGGTGGGGAACAGGCCCTCTAAAACACTTCATACCGCCGCCAAAATACAAGCTCCTACTGGAGATCGCCGCGGCCGTCTTCTTGGGCGATGGAGTCCTCTTCTGGTGTGCCTATTTCCCCCTTGTCGAACCACATCTGGTACTCGCTCGGGTCGGCGATGATGCGGCGCGCTTCCAGTACTTGGGGATCCACGGTTACATTGTACGCTTCGGCCACTGGCTCCCCGAATGCTTTTTCGAGGATGGCGAAGGTGAGCCGCCAAGCGATGAGGTCTTCGTTCTCCTGCCAGTGTTGTTCCTCGATTTTTTCGATTTCGTCGGTCAGGTGGCTGAGCGGTTTGGCGAGCTGGTTGTACTCCTCGTCTTCGGCGACTTTGTCCAATTCCTCGATTTGGGCTTCGAGGTCGCTGATGTAGTTGAACTCGCGATTTTCGGCAAAGGCGCGGAAGGCCGCTAGATCTTCTGGGCCGACGACGAAGTCTGGCGTCAGATCGGGGTACTTGAGCCGGTGCTCGCGGGCGTAATAGAAGAATTGGTTGTTGAGGCTGTAGAAGCCGCTAAGCTGCGCGTCGAGGCGGCTACCACTGCGTCCAGGCACTTCGATGTCTGGGGTGATGCCGCCGCTGCCGCGGACGATGCGCTCGAGCCGGAGGGTCTTAAACTCCTTGTCGTACCCGCGGACGAGGGTAGAATCCTTGCGCATGCGCTTGTCGATGGAGCGACCCGAAGGCGTGTGCCAAGCGGCCATAGTCAGCTTGAGTTCGGCGCGGTCGTCGATGGGGACGATCTGCTGAACGGAGCCCTTGCCCACGGTCGTAGTTCCCAGCACCAGCCCGCGGTCCCAGTCTTGGATGGCACCGGCGACGATCTCGGACGCCGAAGCGGACAGGTGATTGACTAAGACGATGAGGGGTGTGTCGCGTAGCAGGGCGTCCTCGCGGGTTATGTATTCGGCAGTTTCGATGCGGCGACCCTCGGTAAAGGCCACGAGGCAGTCGCGGGGCAGGAAGAGGTCGGCGGTTTGTACGGCTTCTTCGAGGTAGCCGCCGCCGTTGCGACGCAGGTCGAAGATCAGCCGCTGCATGCCTTGTTCCTCTAACTCGAGGATGGCGTTGAACACCTCCCGGCTCGACCCCTTTTGGAAGCTGTCGAGCTTGATGTAGCCGGTGTCGTCGGGGAAGAGGGTGGCGAGGGAGACGCTGTTCATCTGCACTTCTCGACGCTCGATCGTCAGGTCAAAGGGAGTGGGGCGGTCGGCGCGCTCTAAGGTCAGGGTTACGGAGGTGCCAGGCGTACCGCGCATGCTGTCGGCGGCCACGACGGCCGACATGCCCTTGGTGGAAGTGTTGTTGATCGCAGTGATGAGGTCGCCGGACTTGACGCCCGCTAGAGCGGCCGGCGTCTGGTCGTGTAGGAGGCTCCACACCGCAATCGCGCTGTCGGGATAGACGACTTGGATGCGGAAGCCCAGCCCCCCGTATTTGCCTTGGGTTTGGATGTTGAAATTGTCGAGATTGTGCTTTTCCAAAAACACCGAATAAGGGTCGAGAATTTCCATCATCCCGGCGATGCCAAAGCGGATTAGCGTGTCCGCGGCCACAGGATAAAAGGCATTCTCGTCGATGGCTTGGGCCATCTGCATGAGGGTGTAGAGATGGTGGTTTAGCTGCCTTTCCGCGTCTTCACTATCGAGCTGAGCACGAGTGTTGAACGTGTATTCCGAGGCTGGATCCAAGGAGTTGAATATCCCTCGCGCAGCCGCCTGCGCTAGAGAATCAGGATGTACTTCTTCAACATAGTACTGGTGAATGATTTTGGCAGTCTTCCACAGCAGGGCTTTGTATTCGTCTTCAACGGAGCGCTCAGCCCGCGAGTCAGAAGCGAATGCGACGAGGGCGAGCAGCAGCGAAATGCGGAAAATGGACAAGCGACACTCCTTGGTCAGTAGGGCGCGTTGAGATGCATAATAGAAGCATAACATAATATCAACACGCCTGTACCGCGTCAAGCAGTGCGCCGCCGGTACGCGAGGGCTAAACCGCGCAGTACGAGGTCTGGATCGCACGTGTGGACCGCGGCGATATGAGGGCGGAGGAGGGGGCCGTCGCCGCCGGTGAGGAAGACTGCAACGGGGGTGTCTAAGGTCGCGGCCATGCGCGTGCAAAGACCCTCGACGAGCGCGGCCGACCCGTGCAGTGCCCCCGAGCGCAGGCCGTCCGCGGTGTTTTTGCCCAGCAAGGGCGTTGTGGCCGCTAGTTCGACTTGGGGTAGGAAGCTGGTGTTTGCGCTGAGGGCATTTAATCCGAGGCGCAGCCCTGGGACGATAACACCGCCGCGGAAGGTGCCCTCGGCGTCGATGGCATCGACCGTTAGCGCGGTGCCGGCATCGACGACCACAACGGCTTGGCCAGCCGGGGCTGCGCGATAGGCGGCTGCGGCCGCTGCGAGGCGGTCAACGCCAATCCGAGCGGGATCGTCATAGTCAATTTTCAGGCCCCAATCCCACGTGCTGCCAGCTTGGAGGACGGGGCCGGAGGAGAAGTCGCGACAGGCTGCTGCGTACGCAGCCCCCAGTTCCGCGACGACCGACCCGATGACTGCGCCAATCGGAGGTGTGGCAAGCGCTGCCAGCGGGCGTTGTAGGTCGGCATCGGCCGGGGGGGCCTTGGGGAATTTGTGGTGACAAACGGTTTCATCCCCGGCCAAAAGACCGATGTCGATACAGGTGTTGCCGATGTCGATGGCCAAGAGCATGGGGGAATTTGGCGATTGACTTTCCGTCGTGGAATCTATAATTTAGCTAGGTTTAATTCAAAACAATATCCAATACATACAATCTAACGAATACCTCAAAATTTGCTATCAGTCTAGCAGACAGAGGAATATAATTATGAAAATACTTGGTAAGAGTAGAACTTTTATCGTCATTTCCCCGCGCGACGGTCAGATCCACGAGTATAGTTTTTCGCCTCGCGCCTTAGGGCTGATTCTGCTGGGCGTGTTGGGTTTTGTGGTTGGTGGTGGTTATTACGCCTACACCGAGGGCTTTCATCAATCGAGCGATCAGAAAGTCCTGCTGGCCTTGCAGGAAGAAAACAAAAACCTCTTGTACAGCTTAGAGCAGACCCGCGAGGAAGTGCAGCAGCTCGGGGAGGCCATGGATCAGCTCAAGGCCACGGAAGATAGATTGCGCGCCCACCACGAGATGGAGCCGCTGGAGATAGAGCCACTCGCTGCGGATGGGGAGTTGGGCGGCGTCGGCGGCGTGGAAGATTTGTCCGAGGAGATCGCGTCCTTGCCGCCGCAAAAGCACTTGATGATGCGCGAGATGAGCGTGCGCATCGACCACCTGAAGCGGATGGTCAACCTACAGGCCGAGAGCTTTGAGGAAATCGAGCGCAAATTCGAAGAAACAAACGTCCAATACTTGCCCACGATTTTACCCGTCCCCGAGCAGCAGACGTGGCGGTCGTCGCCCTTTGGCTGGCGCATTGATCCCTTTACCGGGCGTCGGGCCTTCCACCGGGGCGTGGATTTCGCTGGCCGCAAAGGGACGCCCATCTACGCGACGGCGGATGGTTTTGTAAGCTACGCCGGGAAGGATAAGTACCTCGGCAATACGATTATTGTTGCCCAT
>JAJEEZ010000334.1:0-3857 GCA_022820705.1 Candidatus Latescibacterota bacterium
GGGCGGGGTTCGCTGCGCCGATTCCCGGCCTTTCGCCTCGTCGGCAGGGGGGACAAGCCCATCTTGGAACCTATCCGCCATTTCGCGGAATTTCCCCTCGGCTGGCTGGAGGGCAACGGAGCGAGGATCCAAGTATTAGAAGCAAACACGCGCCATTTTCTCGCCGGTTATCGGGCACACAACGCGCTAATCTGGGGGCCGCGCGGCGGCGGCAAATCGACGCTGATACGAGCCTTGATAGGGCAATTCTTTGATCGCGGTCTGCGCGCCATCGAGATCGATCCGTCTTGCTACCATCTGTTACCATACCTGTTTGCCCTCGTCAGGGGGCGTCGCCAGCGCTTTGTGGGCGTACTGGACAATATATCCTTGAGCCGGGGCGATAACAGTTTGCATCTACTGTCGAGCGTGCTCGACGGGGGGTTAGAAGCGTGCCCGGATAACTTGGTCTTCTATGCAACTTCCAACTACAAGGACCTAGTTGATCGGGAAGGAGAGCGACCGCAAGGGTTAGGCCAGATGCAGCTAGACGACGAGCGTCCCAATCTAGTCAACCAAGGCATTCAAGCCGAATTCTACGACCCTCAACAACTGCAACGCCTCGATCAGGAGCGGGCACTCGACGACCGTTTTGCCCTCAAGGTATTTCTCGACCTGCCTAGCAGACAGCAATATCACTCTATGGTATTGTCCTATGCGCATCGGGCAGGGATTGACCTGCCAGAAGAGAAATTATTGGCAGCCTTTGAGGTTTGGCGGATGCGGCACAACCACGATTTAGTCGGAGGCCGGACGGCGCGGGATTTTATCGTCGCCTACTTGCCGCAGTACTTGCGCGACAAGGACCAGTTAAATCAACCTTCGAGTAGCTCGATCTCGTAACCGTCGGGATCGTCGATAAAGGCCATCTTGCGGCCGGTAGGGAAAGTCTCGCGCCAATCGCTAGGCCATATTTCAATTCCGTTGTTTTCCAGCGTGTCGCAAAAGCCGATTAAGTCGGGGACCGCGATAGCGAGGTGCATGAGATCTTCGGGGACAGCGAGTTGGTAATCGGCGGAATAGGTCAGCTCTAAGGTGTGTTCATTGCCGGGCAGTTCGAGATGAACGATCTGATTGCCAGCGGGCGACTTATCGGAGCGGCTCCGAACTTCAAAGCTGAGATGGGTGCAATACCACTCAATAGAGCGTTCGAGATCGCCGACGCGGATGCGGGTGTGCAGAAAGCGAGCCATAGGGACATCCTTTCGCGAGTTGTGTATAATTTAGGGCAGGGGCTGCTGCACATGTAAGCAATCCCTTGCGCGGGTTGGAACGAGGCGTGTAGATTAATAGTTAGGGGCAAAAAAGAAGCAAAAAATGGTGCCGAAGAGAGGACTCGAACCTCCACGGGGTTGCCCCCACATGGTCCTGAACCATGCGCGTCTACCAATTTCGCCACTTCGGCAAGTGAACAGCAAAAATTAAGCGCAGGGCTTGCAGCCGTCAAGCCCGTTCCTTTGGTGAAATAGACAGTTATGGCCGAAATGGAAAGCGGTGCCAAGCGCGAGTTAATCGTCGTGCAAAATCGCAAAGCCCGGCACGACTACGAGGTGATGGGCCGCTACGAGACTGGCATTGTCTTGCGCGGTACAGAGGTCAAGTCGCTGCGCGCTGGGCGCGCTAACCTCAAGGACAGTTTCGCTATAGTCGAACGAGGCGAAATTTTCCTACACAATGTACATATTGCCCAGTACGAGCGCGGCAACAGTTTCAACCACGACCCAGAGCGCGTGCGCAAATTGCTCTTGCACCGCAGCGAAATCCGCCGGCTGACAGGGAGGACGCAACAACAGGGCCTTACCTTGGTGCCGCTGAAGATCTACTTCAAGCGCGGCAGAGCTAAGGTGGAATTGGCGCTGGTCCGCGGCAAAAAGCAGTTCGACAAGCGCCAGACGTTGGCCCAACGCCAAGCCGACCGCGATGTCGCCCGGGCCCTTAAGGAGCGCCACCAGTGAGTTTGCCGGCGTCTAATCAGGCCGCGACGCGCTGTTCTAAGTGCAGCGGTGGAGGCCTGTACTATGACCCGATAGTCAAGGTGGGCCGTTATGGTCCGCTGCGGCTTTGCGAGTGCGTAGAGTGCCGCTGCGGGGAGAGGGCACCCTACCAGTACTGGGACTACGATTCGCGCAACCAGTGGGGTCCCTGTCGTACCTATCGCCGCAAAAAGACGGAAACCAATCGCCTGTTTCGTCAGGCCGATATACCCGAGCGCTACAAGTGGAAGTTCGTTGATGACTTTCGGATGGCGGCACCAGATGGGACGCCTATCAACCTAGCGACCACAGTCTATCTCCGCATTCACCAAGATCTAATTGATGCAGCAGAAGAGCCTAAGCTCGGCTCTCTTCTCCACGGCAATCCTGGCACGGGCAAGACCTTGATGGGCTGTATTGCACTCAATGAACTCATGCTTCGCTGGACCAAGCCGGGCCGCTTCCTTAGCCTGTCGCGCACGTATTTTCAGAAATTGCGCGATACTTATTCAGCCGACAGCGAGCGCTATGGCCATACTTGGTCAATGCTCGAAGAGTTGTGTAATATGCCCTACCTCGTCCTAGACGACTTCGGTATCCAGCGGGGGACCGAATGGGAAATAGAAATGCTCTACGATCTCGTAGATGCTCGCTACGGCGACCAGCGATTCACGGTTGTTACCACCAACCAGCCCCTCGACCAACTCAAGGACCTAGCCAAGGGGCGCATCTATTCACGTCTAGTAGAGATGTGCCAACCGATCCCCATGGACGGCCCGGATTATCGGATGCATCTCAATGAGTGAGACGAGCTGGAAGCGCAGTGATGGACGCCAGCCCGATCAGTTGCGGCCGGTGCAGATTTCCCCGAGGTACCTGAAAACGGTGGCTGGATCGGCTCTGATCGAGATGGGCGATACAAAGGTGCTCTGCACGGTATCGCCCGTCGATGGGGTTCCGCCCTTTTTGGTGGGGACCGGCAAGGGGTGGCTAACCGCGGAGTACAGCATGCTCCCTGGCTCCTCTACGCGCCGAGTGGCTCGTGAACCCAATAGTCGGGCGCGCGAAATTCAGCGCCTGATCGGTCGGTCCCTGCGAGCGGTAGTGGATTTGGAGCAAATAGGTGAGCGGACGCTGTATGTCGATTGCGATGTCATACAGGCGGATGGCGGCACGCGCACGGCCTCAATAACAGGGGCTTATGTAGCTTTAGTAGAGGCGTTGCAGGCGTGGCAAGGCGCTGTGCTTGTAGATCAGGTCGCCGCTGTTAGCGTCGGAGTAGTGGGGGACCGTTCCTTATTGGATCTATGCTATGAGGAAGATAGCCGCGCCGAAACCGATATGAACGTCGTTATGACCGGCTCGGGAGGGATCGTCGAAGTCCAAGGCACGGCCGAGGGGCGTCCCTTTACCCGTGCGCAGGCCATTGAGTTACTCGACTTGGCGGCTGTGGGCGTAAAGCGCCTACTGGCTGTGCAACAGTCTGTTTTAAGCACACTTACGAGGGCTTAGGGGTTTGAGAGAAATTGCTTGACAGGCTTTGTGCCCCCGGCTAAGTTATACACAATCTTTAGTTTGAAGCATGTGTAGCTTTCCTTTTCCTCCCCACTCTAAATGAAGAGGATGGTTCCATGGCGGGTATGACTAAAGCTCCATTTTGGGACATGGAAGATTGCCTCGGGAGTTATCTGGCTGAAATTGCCCATTCCAAGCCACTCTCCCCAGACGATGAGGTCAATCTAGCGCGGAAAATCAAGCAAGGGGATGAGGACGCACGCAATCGCTTAGTCGAAGCGAATTTGCGCTTTGTGGTCAGCGTGGCAAAGGAATACCAAAATCGCGGCG
>JAJEEZ010000618.1:0-7309 GCA_022820705.1 Candidatus Latescibacterota bacterium
CCCGCTGCAATTGTTGGACTTGGACGGGTGTAAGCGCCTGTTGGTGACCAGCCCAAAAGGCAAACACAAAAGGCAGATCGGTCATATCAGTCCATTCCCGACCCAAGTCCAAGCTCTCCAATTCCCCGTCCAAGTGCGGGAAAACCTGATCGCCGATGAGCAAGGCCGCGTCGGCACATTCCAGCATGGCCTCCAAGTCGGGCGGAGCTTCGATCAATTGCGGAGCGAGCGCGAATTTTTCGCGCAGGAGAATGGACAACAAAGCCACTGAAGTGCGAGAACTGGTGTCCAAGGCTATGCGCTCGACCTGCGGCAACGGACGGCGGCAAAAGAGGCGCACCGTCAGCACCGGACCCTGCGAACCAATGGCGATATCGGGGACGATCCAGTAAGGGCGGGCGCTGCGGGCGTATTCGATCGCGGGAATGATCCCCACGTCGATAGTGCCATCTGCCAGCTCCCTCGCGCAGCGCGAGGGTACCGAATAACTCAGTGCGAAAGGTGCGGGATCGCGTTCGAGGGCAACGACGAGGGGCCGCGTGTTGAGATACGGGACCGCGCCCAAGCGCGGCTTCATAAATGGGCAGCCTCTTGCAAAGCGTCGATCCGACAGGGTGAGGCCACCGGCTCGTAGCGAGTGTTGCGCCGTCGCGGCGTAAAACCCGCGTCGCGGATTAGCCGCTCCATCGCGTCCAGGCTCATCTCGTTAGTATGGCTAGTGCCGGCGGCGCTAACGACGTTTTCTTCGAGCATGGTGCTGCCAAAGTCGTTGACGCCGTAGCGCAAGCTGACTTGGGCGATCTTAGGTCCTTGGGTCACCCACGATGCCTGCAGGCTGGGAATATTGTCGAGGAAGAGCCGCGCTACGGCCACCGTGCGCAAGTGATCGTACCCGGTCGCTTTAGCACCGTTCCAACGCGACTCGTCCGCGGCCAAGTCCGTGTGGTCGGGCTGGAAGTTCCAAGTAATAAAGGCGGTGAAGCCACCGCGCTCGTCCTGTAGCTGCCGCAGGCGGTCGAGGTGCTCTAGGCGGTGCTCGACCGTCTCCACATGGCCGTACATCATCGTCGCCGTAGTAGGCATCCCCAACTCGTGCGCCACGCGATGCACTTCCAGCCACTCCTCGGTGCGGTCCTTGCGAAAGCCGATAATATCGCGCACCTCGTCGTTGAGAATCTCAGCTCCAGCACCCGGGATCGAATCCAGCCCCGCGCCGCGCAGGCGGCGAATAGTCTCGTCCAGCGGCAGCCGCGACAGATGCGCGATATAGATGATTTCCGTAGCCGAAAGACAGTGTAACTGCACCTGCGGATAGCGGTCCCTGATCGCCGAGAGCAACTGTTCGTAGTAATCGAGGCGCAGCTTGGGGTTGAGACCGCCCTGCATCAGGATTTCGCAGGACTTAAGCTCGTCCCCGCCAAAGGCAACCAACTCGTCGATTTTGGCAAATATCTGCTCGTTGGGCAGGACGTAGCCCTCGCTAGAACCCGGCGGCCGGTAGAAGGCGCAAAAGTCGCACTTGACCCAGCAGACATTGGTGTAGTTGATGTTGCGCCCGACGTTGTAAGTGACCACCTGCTCGGGGTGTTTCTGCAGGCGCACCCAATGCGCCAGCATCCCTAACTCGGCGAGGTTGTGGTGCGCGTACAGGCGGCGGGCATCATCGAGCGCGAGGCGCTCCCCAGCATAGACCTTTTCGGCAATATCGGCAATCACGGGTGCTATCCAGCCGCCGCCAACAGAGTCGAGGTATCGGCGACGATATTGTAGAGGGAATCGCGCTCCAAGGGCTGGCGCCCGGCCTCGACGATGCGCTGCAGGAGTTCGGCCTGCGTCAGCCGCTGCTGGGTCTCGGTGAAACTCTTGCGAGTGATTTCGTAGTCCATGACCGTGCCGTCGATGTCGTCGGCCCCGTACCAGAGCGCGGTCTGCGAAATCTCAATGGTATTCATAATCCAGAAGGTCTTGACGTGGGGGAAGTTGTCGAGCATCAGTCGCCCCACGGCGATTTCCTTGAGGTCTAGGCAACCCGTCGGTCCAGGCAAGTCCTCCAACTCGGTGCGCTCGGGGTGAAAAGAAAGCGGGATGTAACAGAGGAAACCGTCGGTCTCGTCCTGTACTTCGCGCAGCCGCACGAGGTGATAGACCTTCTCCTCGGTATTTTCAATGTGGCCGTAGAGCATGGTGGCGTTGGAGGGCAGGCCAGCTCGATGCGCCGCCTGCGCAATTTCCAGCCACTCCTCAGAGTCCGCCTTAGTCCAGAAGAGGTCGCCCTGAACCCGGTCGCTGAAGACCTCGGCCCCGCCGCCGGGCAGCGACTCCAGCCCAGCGGCCTTCATGTCGGCAAAAATCTCCTCCAGCGGCTTTTTGGCGATGCGCTGAATCTGGGCGATCTCGATCATGGTGAAGGCCTTCAGATGCGCGTCGGGGCGGGCTTGCTTCATCGCCTGCAAGACATCGAGATAGTACTGATAGGGCAGTTTGGGATTGACGCCGCCGACCATGTGGATCTCGGTGATCGGTGCTTGGTCGTACTCGGCGACCCGCGCGGCGACCTGCTCGGGCGACAACACGTAGCCGCGCTCGTCTTTGGGCTTGACGTAGAAGGAACAGAATTTACAGAGCTTGTTGCAGATATTGGTGTAGTTGATGTGCTGGTTGCGCACGTAGTACGCCGTGTCGCCGTTTTTGCGCTCGCGGACGATATTGGCCAGATAGCCCAAGACAGGTAGTTCATCGCAGGCGTACAGGCGCAAACCATCGTCCAAACTCAAACGCTGCCCAGCCAGCACTTTGTCGTGGATATCTGCGAGATCGGCGCGGCCGATAAGGTCGTCGTAAATCACTTATTTCTCCTGCGTTTAGTACATAATACCTATGGGTATCCTATTCGTCAACCGGCCCTTTGAAGCCCTGATACACCGCGGCAATCCCTAGAGTCATAGGCATGTAGCGCGTCTGACTAAACCCAGCCGCGACGAGCAATTCGACAAAGGCCCGCCCCTGGGGAAAGGTCCCCACCGAGCGCGGCAGATAGGCATAGGCCCGACGCTGGCCGGAGATTAGGCCGCCGATCAGGGGCAGCACTTTGTGGAAGTAAAACAAGTACAATTGCCGGAACAGCGGCGCAGTAGGCTCGCAAAAATCGAGCACCAAGAGTTGGCCGCCGGGCTTGAGCACCCGATGCGCCTCGGCCAAGCCACTGGGAATGTTCCCAAAGTTGCGCACCCCAAAAGCCCCGGTCACCATGTCGAAGGTATTGTCCTGAAACGGCAGTTGCTCAGCGTCGCCGACCAACAACTCCACGCGCGCGGACGGGCCTTTGGTCGCCACCTTGGCCGCCCCCAACCGCAGCATCTCAATGGCCATATCAATACCGACGACCTGTTGCGGCCCCAAGCGGTCAGCCGCAAGCGCAAAATCGCCGGTGCCGGTAGCCAAATCCAAGACGCGCTGCGGGCGCTTGTCCCGAGCTGCGTGGAGGGCGCGCCGCCGCCAGTACAAATCTACGCCGCCGCTGAGCAGGTGGTTGAGCAAGTCGTAGCGCCGGGCAATGGCGTTGAACATGTCTCGGTTGCGCCTCTTGTGTTCGGCGACGTTTTGCTTATTCTCCATGAATGAAAAGCTAGTCCCCTTGCCATCACTGTCAACAGAAGCTCATGCCCCAACTCCAGGCCAACATCCTCATCGCCGACCAATCGCTCTTTATCCGCGAAGGGCTGCAAGAGGCATTGCAAAAACCCGGCTATGCCATTGAAACCGCCGCGGACGGTGCCCAAGTGCGCCGAATGCTAAAAGCTGGCAATTTCCACTTGGCCATTCTCGACTTGCAGATGCCTGGTCCCGCTGGGATGAAACTTTTGCAGGAGGTCGGCCAGCAACACCCCGACACCCTGTGCATCATACTCACGGACCACGACAACGTCCACACTGCGGTCGAAGCCATGCGCAAAGGCGCGTACGACGTTGTGACCAAACCGGTTGATCTAGACCAACTGCGTCTCGTAGTCTCCCGCGCACTCGATCGCTTTGAACTCGTCGTCGAAAACCGCAAGCTCCACCACCGCCTCGAAAAAGAAGCCCCTTTCCGCCGCCTCGTGCGCCGCAGCCCGGCCATGCAGGCCGCCGCGGCCACGATCAAACAAGTGGCCGAAACAGACGTGCCGGTACTCTTGCGCGGCGAGACTGGCGTCGGCAAGGATCTAGTAGCGCGCGCCATCCACGATCGCAGCAGACGCCGCGACGCTCCCTTTGTGGCCGTCAACTGCGGCGGCTTCACCGAAGAACTTTTTACCAGCGAATTGTTCGGCCACAAGCGCGGGGCCTTTACCAGCGCCCACGCTGACCGGCCCGGCCGTTTCACCCTCGCCGAGGGCGGGACCCTCTTCCTCGACGAAATCGGCGAAGTCTCGCACAAAAATCAGGTCGAACTTCTGCGCGTCCTAGAGTCCCACGAGTTCCAACCGCTCGGGGACTCTCAGGTCCACCGCGCCGATGTGCGCATCATCGCCGCGACCAACCGCGACCTCGAAGGCGCGGTCGCAACAGGGGGCTTCCGCGAAGACCTATACTACCGCCTCAACGTGATCCCCATCGACATTCCCCCTTTGCGCCAGCGGCGGGAAGACATCCCGGTCTTAGTCGAAATGTGCCTCGACGAAACCTGCCGCGCACAAAACAAGCCCTCCAAGAAGATCAGCCCGGAAGCTATGGAGGGCCTCATTGCCTATGATTGGCCGGGCAATGTGCGCCAGTTGCGCAACCTGCTGCAGCGGCTCGTAGTCACCACTCCGGCTGCAGTCATCCTCCCCGAACACCTGCCCGGCCCGCTCGGCGAGATGACCGATGGCCCCGGTCAATTCTCAATGGCTATCGGCTCTTCCCTCCAAGAGGTCGAAGCCGAATTCATCCGCCAGACCCTCCAACGCCTCACGGGCAACCGCCGCGAGGCGGCCGCTATTTTGGGCATTAGCGTCCGCTCCCTCCAGTACAAGATCAAGCGGTACAACATCACCACCAAGTAACGCGCTGACGGCTGTCGGCAAACGCGCGACAAGTCGGCAGTCCATTCACCAACGCTAGTCCACTCCTGCATTTTTTGCACTTTTGCGCCTGTGTGGTCCCTCAACCTGCTCCTCGCCCAGTACTGTCTTTCTCATAAGTAACATATTCACAGTGACTTAACTATAAGAGACTAAATGTGGCATTAGATTTGCTTATCTATATGTGAGTCGAAAGGAGCACCGGTCGCCTTGCGCACGATCAAACAGAGTTTCACAGTCCGCATCGACCGTAACTATCTGTTAATACAGAGCAAACAATTTTGTCAGATCGGGCATTGAGCAACGCGGGGATGCTTTGCAACCGCGAACTGAAACAATGAGAATGCAATTTTTGCACTTTGAGCACATAGAGCCTGACGCTCCTAACTCGCGCAATTCAAGCGCCTTACAGAACATCAGCCAAAATTGTTGCAACTAAGTGCAAAAATTTGCACCTACTGACCCCATTACCCAAGGAAGGTTTCGCACATGGCTTACGCGATCCAAGAAGTCCTAAATGACGAGGACAACACCCTGCGCCTCTACTTCGACGACATCGCCGATTCTAGGCCACTGAGCCGCCAGCGGGAAGTCGAGTTGTCGGCGCGGATCCAAGACGGCGACATGGTCGCACGCGACGAGTTGGTTCAGGCCAACCTGCGCTTCGTCATTGATGTGGCCAAAAACTACCAGAACCGCGGCCTCTCGCTAGAGGACCTGATCAGCGCAGGCAATGTGGGCTTGCTGACCGCTGCCGAGCGCTTCGACGGCACCAAGGGATACAAGTTCATCTCGTACGCCGTGTGGTGGATCAAGCAGTCCATCTTGCAGACCATCGCCGAGCACGCCCGCACCGTGCGCCTGCCGCTGAACAAGCTCAGCTTACTCAAGGACATTTCGCGGGCCGTTCGCAAGCTCGGCCAAGGCCGCGAGAGCGAGCCGGATGTCGAGGAAATCGCCGCTGAGTTGGGCCTGCCCACCGAGGAGGTGCTTGACACCATGCTCAGCGCCCGCTCGGTGCGTTCGCTCGACGAGTCCTTTGAGGAGGACGACGATCGCAGCTTACTCAGCCTCCTCGCCGACGACAATCAGGCGACGCCCGACAGCGATGTCTTGCAAAACTCGGCTCGCGCCCACCTAGAGGAAGCCCTCGCCAGCCTCGAAGACCGAGAGTTGCGCATCATTCGCCTCTACTTCGGCCTCGATGGCAGCCAAGCGCTGACCTTGGAGCAAATCGGCGGGTTGATGGGCCTGACGCGCGAGCGCGTGCGCCAGCTCAAGGAGCGCGCCCTGAGCAAGCTCCGCCACCCGACTCGCTACCAGTCGCTTCTCGCGCTGGTAGATGAGACGGAGTTTTACTAGGATTGTGGCCCTAGCCTAAGACCGGGCGTTTAGGCTAGGCACCAAAAGCGGGGAGCTCGAATGATCGGGCTCCCCGCTTTGCATTGCGGCTAACACTATTCTGCGAACGGCTCAGTCTTCGCCTTCCCGCAGTTTCTTGAGTTCGTCGCGCAAGAGCGCGGCTTTTTCAAAGTCTTCGCTATCAACCGCTTCTTGTAGCCAGCGCTCTAACTGCTCTTGTTGGCTCAGCGGCTTCTTCTGCAAAATTTCCTGCTCTAACTCATCGAGCGCGGCTTCTGAACGCTCGCGCTCGATGTAGAACTCCTCGGCCTCCACCTCGGGCCACGTGCCAATCCGCGCGCGAGTCCGCTGCACGACCGCCAACGCGCCGTCGTAGTCCTGGTCGCCGATGGAGATCATGGCCCGGGCCACGCCGTTGATACGCAAGATATAAGGCCACCATCTCTCTAGATTGTCGCGGTCCTCTTCGCGCTCGGCATAGCGGTTGACAAAGCGAAAAAGTGCCATATTGCGCTCAGTATCGCGCACGACCCGCCGGTAGTCGTGCAGTTGGATCAAAAAGGCGTAGCGCTTGTACAAGCGGCTCCCCTCGTCGAAAAGCTCGCGGCAAGCCGTTTCATTGAGCGCGAAGTCCTCGTCACTGGCCCCGTGCTCGCGGCGGTATTTTTCCAATTCGCCCCGGTAGTAATCGAGGGCAAAATCCTGTCCGTGGGGCCGGCGGCCGTCGTGCCGGCCATCGAGATTTAGCTGCAAAATGCCCTGAAAGGCCCCTTGATCGACCCGGATCTGGATCTTCGCAACCCCGTCCTTTCCCGATATTTTCCGCACATTCGCCTCTGGGTCGAAGGACCATTCATTTAATAGGTCGGTCATATCTCGACTCATACCAACCTCACACAACCGCT
>JAJEEZ010000571.1:0-6276 GCA_022820705.1 Candidatus Latescibacterota bacterium
CAAAACCACCGGCTTCTAACACCAACATTTTCACTGCAAAAACTCCTTAATCAATTGAATGCACTGCAACATACACAAATACACAAAGAGGCGCGTTTCCAGCAAGAGACAACGACCCGCTGCCTCCTTCTTCCTTTGACAAACAGGACCTCGCCTTTAACTTTTGGAACATGAATCCAACGACTCGGAATCCCACCCGCTCAGTTCAAATCGGCCGCACGACCATTGGCGGCGATAACCCCATTGCCGTACAAAGCATGGCCGCAACTCGCACCCAAGACACAGAGGCCACCATCCGCCAGCTCCGGCTCTTAGCTGAGGCCGGAGCAGACGTCATCCGCGTGGCCGTAGATAGCAAAAAAGACGTGGAAGCCCTTGCCCAAATCGCGCCTACCGTTGACGTGCCGCTATCCGTGGATTTGCAAGAAAACTATCGGTTGGTGCGCAGCGTGGCACCGCACGTAGAAAAAATACGCTACAACCCCGGGCACCTCTACCACCACGAAAAGAACAAGCCGGTCGCCGACAAGGTCGCCTTTATTGCCGACGAGGCCGCCAAGCACGACTGCGCCCTGCGCGTGGGGGTCAACTGCGGCTCGGTCGATCCGGCCCAAGCCGAGCGCTTTCCGACCGACGATTCCATCTCGCCCATGATCGCCTCGGCTTTAGAGCACTGCGAATTGCTTGACGGCTTGGGCTTTACGCGCTACTGCGTCTCGCTCAAGGACTCCGATCCCGCCAAGGTCATTGCCGCCAACACTCGCTTTGCCCAACAGCGGCCCGACGTGCCCCTGCACCTCGGCGTCACCGAGGCCGGGATGCCCCCCGAAGGCGTGATCAAAACCCGCATTGCCTTTGAACAACTCATCAGCGCCGGTATTGGCGACACCATTCGCGTGTCGCTGACCTTGCCGTTTGACGACAAGGGCGAAGAGGTCAAAGTCGGGCGACAGATCCTCGACGATATCTACTCGGGCCGCTTCCGCTCAGTCCCCAAGTTGCTCCCGGCCGGGCTAAACATCATTTCCTGTCCCTCTTGCTCGCGGGTGGAAAACGAAGCCTTCATCGACTTAGCCCACCAAGTGCGCGAGCTAACCGAGTACGCCCGCGACCACCAGATCACCATCGCCGTCATGGGCTGCCGGGTCAACGGCCCAGGCGAGACCGACGACGCCGACTTGGGACTGTGGTGCGCCCCGAACTTCGTCAACCTCAAGCGCGGCCCCCAGCTTATCGGCCAGTTTCCGTACGACGAGGTCCTCGATGTGCTCAAAGAGCAAGTCGACGAGTTGATTGCCGTTGGCTAGGTCCTTAAGGAAATATCAAAAGTGCCGGAAGCTGAGAGAGTGGAAATTACCGACGATACCCTAATGGCGGATCTTTCCGACGGGCGGACCATCTCCGTTCCGTTGGCTTGGTATCCTAGGTTAGTGCATGCAACGCCCGCAGAAAGACGCAACTGGCGGCTTATCGGTGTAGGCCAAGGAATCCACTGGCCCGACCTAGACGAGGATATCAGCGTGGAGGGATTGCTAGCGGGTAGGCCTTCCGGTGAGAGCCAAAAATCCTTGAAGCGGTGGCTAGAAACGCGGATTTGAGACACTCGCTGCCGTTCCTTAGACCGTAAACCCAATTACACCCACAGATTAGGTATCCCATGCAAAATCCTATCAAAGAACAACTTGCCGCTGGGCAACCCTCCATCGGCTCCTGGCTCAACCTAACCTCGCCGCTGGCAGCCGAAGTCATGGCCGCGGCCGGCTTCAAATGGCTGGTAGTCGATGCCGAGCACTCGGCCTTCGACCTCGGCCACATCGCCCATACCTTCCGCGCCATCGAGGCGCGGGGTGCCCTGCCCTTGGCCCGCGCCTGGGACCACGACCCGACCACGGCCGCTCGCCTGCTCGACGCCGGGGCTTGGGGCTTGGTCTTCCCGCACGTCAGCACCCCGGAGCAGGCCGAAAAGTTGGCCCAAGCCGTGCGCTATCCACCGCGCGGCAACCGGTCGGTAGGCACGGGCCGCTGCGTCACATTGGCCCCGGACTATCGCCAGCGCTTTGATGACGCCGTCCTCTGCATCCCGCAGATCGAGGATATGGAGGGCATTGAAAACGCCGAGGCCATCGCCCGCGTCGAAGGCATCGATATCGGCTTCCTCGGGCCGGGCGATTTGGCCATGTCCATGGGCGTCGCCGCTGGCCACCCCGACCACGAGGCCGCCTTGCAGGCTTTTCGCGCTGGCTGCGTCAAAGCCGGCAAACCCAGCGGCATCCCAGTCAAGGACTCCGCCGAAGTCAAACAGCGCATCGCCGAGGGCTTCCAGTTCATCGACTTCAGCAACGATATGCGGTTTTTAGAAGCCACGGCGCAAGCCGCCTACCGCGAAGCCACGGCTGGATGAACATCCTCAACTTCGGCTCGCTCAACATCGACCTCGTTTATCAAGTCGAGCACATCGCCCGCCCGGGCGAGACCATCGCCAGTTCTTCTCACCAAGTCTTTGCCGGCGGCAAAGGCGCGAATCAATCGGCCGCCCTTGCCCGCGCTGGCGCAAGTGTCTTTCACGCTGGTCAAGTCGGGCCAGACGGGCAATGGCTGGTCGATAAATTGGCTGGGCTGGGCGTGGATGTGCAGCACATCCGCGTCGGCGATGTGCCTACCGGCCACGCCATTATCCAAGTTGACCGCCAAGGCCAAAACAGCATCGTCCTCTTTGCCGGAGCCAATGCCCAAATAGATAGAGAGGCTATAGACGCCGCGCTATCCCATTTTGACAGAGAGGATATCCTCCTCTTGCAGAATGAGATAAACGACATTGCTTACATCATCACCTCAGCCGCTGAGCGGGGTCTGACGATATGCTTAAACCCCGCGCCCTTTGGCCCGGAAGTTTGCGCGTATCCCCTTGAATTGGTCGATTTGCTCATCGTCAATGAAACCGAGGCCACCGGCCTTGCGGGTGCATCGGAGCCTACCGCGCTGGCCTCGCTCTGCCCCCACGCTCAGATCGCGCTCACACTAGGGGCCGCTGGTGCTCAGTACCATTCCCCAACCGAGGAATTCCACCTTCCAGCACCACAGGTCAAAGCGGTCGATACGACAGGTGCGGGAGACACTTTCATCGGCTATTTTCTTCAGGGCCTGACCGCCAGCATGACGGCGCGAGACGCCATGGCCCGTGCGGTAAAAGCCGCGGCTTTATGCGTCACTCGTCCGGGGGCCATGGATTCAATTCCAGCCGCAGATGAAATAGATTAAACCATTGTAGTAGAAAGGAATACACATGCCGAATATCATGCTCACCGCCCAGTTCCAGAACGCCGAATTCGCCTCCAGCGAGCGAGAACAGGGCCTCGAACACCTCCGCTCCTTGGGCACCCTCGTCCCAGAGCCAGCCGTTCTCGCCCCCGAACACGCTCCCGACCTGATCGCCTCTATCGCCAGTTCATCGGTCTATACGGACGAATTTTACGCCGCGGCCGAGGATTTGCGCATCGTCGCCCGCTGGGGCGTCGGTTTTGACAAGGTCAATGTCCCAGGGGCCACGCGCTACGGCGTGATCATCACCGTGACGCCGGTTCACATGGACGCGGTCGCCGAATACGCCATTGCCCAGTGGATGGCCACCCTCAAGCGGGTCTATACCCTCAATCACCTCTCCCACCGAGGCGATTTCTCTATCATCCGCACCTATGAGGCCCAATACACCACCCTCGGCCTGTACGGCTGCGGCCGCATCGGACAAGAGGTAGCCAAGCGCGCCGTGCCGCTCTTAGGCGAAGACGGTCGCTTGATCATCTATGACACCCGTCCCGACATCGCCGACATCGCCGCTCAATACGGGGCTGAAGTCGCCGACTCGCCCGAAGCGCTCTTTCGCGAGAGCGACACGGTCTCGCTCCACGTCTCGGGCGACGACACCATCGTCCACTACGACCTGCTCAGCCTGATGCAACCCCACGCCTCGCTGATCAATCCCTCGCGCGGCAATCTCGTC
This sequence comes from Candidatus Latescibacterota bacterium, assembly GCA_022820705.1. Lineage (GTDB taxonomy): Bacteria > Latescibacterota > UBA2968 > UBA8231 > UBA8231. The sequence goes on from JAJEEZ010000571.1 coordinate 3,998, forward strand.
AACGACGAGGACGTCCACCGCGCCATTGAGGAGGAAAAACTCCATTACTACGTGGTGGACGATCCAGTCAACGACACCCGCGCCATCCACAAGGACCACCCGCGCATCATCTGCACCAACCACAACGCCGGCATCACGGTCGAATCCACCATGCGCCTCGACGCCAAAGGCATCGAGCAAGTCTCAGCCGCCATCGCCGGCCGCCAGCCCGAACACATCCTCAATCCAGAGGTCCTCGACCACCCACGGGTCAAGGCGTGGCTCAAGGAGTAAGGCTGTGAAAATAACCCGCTTCGACGTCACGCCGCTCAACAATCGCGGCCTTTTGCTCCAAGTCGAAACCGACGCTGGCCTTACAGGCTTGGGCTCCCCCATGAACTACGAACACGGCCGCACGGTGGAGCGGGCCATCCTCGACATGGGCGATTACCTGATTGGCCGCGATCCCCTGCAAATCGAAGACCACTGGCAGACCCTCTACCGCTCCAGCTATTCCCGCCAGATGCCGATCCTGTTAGCGGCCCTCAGCGGCATAGAAATGGCCTGTCTGGATATTTTAGGTAAAACCGCTAACTTACCCGTGTGGAAGCTATTGGGTGGATCGGTGCGCGAGAAAATTCGGGTCTATGGAGCAGCCGGAGGTGCCACGCCGGAGCAAGCCGCCCAAGCGGCTCGCCAGCGCGTCGAACAAGGCTTTACAGCGCTCAAAACCACCCCCTTTCCCAATCCCGTGCGTCCCATCGAGACTCCGGCGGGCATTGAACGAGTCGTGTCCCTTGTTGCGGCCATGCGCGAAGCCGTCGGCCCAGCCATCGACATCGCCATCGACTTCCATCGCGCCACCAGCCCGGCGTTGGCCAAAGTGATCCTGCGCGAACTTGAGCCACTCAAGCCGCTCTTCGTCGAAGAGCCGACCCGTTCCACTGACAATATCGGCCCCCTGCTGGAACTGACGCGCTCGACCTCCATCCCCATCGCCACCGGCGAACGCTGCGCCACCCGCTGGGGCTTCCGCGAATTGTGCGAGCGCAAGGCTGCGGCCATCGTCCAACCCGATATCCGCCACTGCGGCGGCATCCTCGAAATGAAAAAGATCGCCGCTTTAGCCGAAGTCCACGAGATCACCGTCGCGCCCCACAACGCCGCCGACCCCCTCGGCATCGTCGCCTCCGTACACGCGATGGCCGGCACGCCCAACTTCCTCATCATGGAATACGGCGGCGGTGGCGGCGAAGGGTTTTTCACCAACCCTTTGCAAATGCAGGATGGATTTGTGGAATTGCCCCGAGGGCCGGGGCTAGGCGTGGAGATCGACCCAGACGGTCTGGAGGCGGCTACCCACCGTGGCCCCTGGCGGCAGCGGACGATGCGCCGCCATCCAGAGGACGGCTCCTTCGCGGATTTTTAGAAATTGCTCCCATCCCCTAATCAGCTTCTTGCTAGGCTGAGTCGGCACCGTCCTCAGCACCCAAGATCAGGTCACCCCAGTCGGGTGGAGGCCCCTCCTTGAGCAACTTTAGAATTCCTCGACGGCACAGGTCTTGGCCGTCTGAAAGTAGTTTTTGATTTTCGGCGGTGAAATCGAGGTCGCCACCATGTACTGCTCCTGACGCTGCGCCGTAGGCTTTACGTAGCCTCTCAAGGATACGTTTCCTGTCCCCAAAATCGGTGCCTAGGTACCAAGCCCCAAAAAGGGCGAGTCTGAATCCCATCTCCTGCCTGTATTTGTTGGGGTAATTCTTCAGGTACAACGATTCCAGAGCGATGCGTAAATCAATGAATCTGTCCGCAAGATTCTCACTTGAATCTTTTGACTTCATCCATCGTGAGACGGCCATGCGAGTCTTGGAGTCTAGCTTTCCAAGCGCTCTGAGTGTGCTGCGAAGCTGTGTTTCCGCCAGATCCGGTATTGATTGGTTTTCTATACTTAACGTAGTCACACCTGTAGTGAAATCCGTGTTCAACGACCAGCCCGGTAACCGGTGTCTGAAGTGCTCAGTCCCGAGGGACCAACTGGAGTTGTTATAGATAAGGAAGAAGGCTGCGAGTTCTTGGTAGTCATGCCAATAGAATCCCGCCTCCACCTGACTATCGCACTCCAATGAGAGTACTTGACATACGGTGTCGATATCAACATTTGGTATAGCAGCGGCTTGCACATTTTTACCCGACTCATCAGTCTGTGGACGGAACAGTGCAGGCGAAGCGGTACAGTCAATGGATAGCACAGTGCGACCCAAGTAAGCCTCTGCCGACATCTCACCACGTTTAGGTAAGTG
>JAJEEZ010000365.1:0-5569 GCA_022820705.1 Candidatus Latescibacterota bacterium
GCGACCGGGTGGATGCGCTGGAGCGGATTCGCTTTGTCAACTCCGGCACCGAGGCCACGCTGCACGCGATTCGCTTGGCGCGGGGCTACACGCAGCGCGGCAAAATCGCCAAGTTCGAAGGCGGCTACCACGGCAGCCACGACGCCGTGGAAGTCAGCGTGGCCCCGTCCTTAGACCAAGCAGGTCCCGCACACGCGCCCATCGCAGTGCCAACAGCCGGCGGCATGTCCCCGTCGGCCGCGTCCGAAGCCGTCATCCTCCCCTACAGCGATCCAGAGGCCGTCGAACGGCTCGTCGCTGCGCACGCCAGCGAACTCGCCTGCGTCCTCTTCGACCCCAAAGCCGGCATCCTAGACGTACAGCCGGATTTTGCCCGCGCCGTGCGCGACATCACCCGCCGCCACGGGGTCTTGCTCATCTTCGACGAGATCGTTGGATTCCGCACAGCCACGGGCGGCTTGCAGGGCCTGTACGGCATCGACCCGGACCTGAGTTGCTTTGGCAAGATCGTCGGCGGCGGCTTTCCAGTGGGAGCCTTTGGCGGCCGGGCCGACCTGATGGACTTGTTCGACAACTCGCAGCAATCCACCGGCTTTTTCCAGAGCGGCACCTTTAGCGCGCATCCCGTGGCCATGGCCGCAGGCTTGGCGACCCTGAGCGAGTTGACGCCGCAAACCATCGACCATTTGAACGCACTCGGAGCGCGTCTAAAGGACCAACTCAACGCGCTCTTTGCCGACCACGCCATCGCCGCTCAAGCAGTCTGCACGGGATCGGTCTTCAGCATCTACTTCGCCCGCGGCCCCATCGCCAACTACCGCGACCTCGCCGCTACCGACAAAACCCTCATTCAACCGCTCTTTCTCTCGCTCATCGAACAGGGGTATTTCCTCGGCCCAGGGCTGGGCATGTGCGCGCTTTCCGCGCCCATGGACGCTGGGCACATCGACGGCCTAGTCGCCGCGGTGGGGAATGCGCTGGTGGAGATAGTCTAAATTTGGAGCAAACCATGTCCGTACTCAGCCCCGAACAAATCGCCCAGTACCAGCAAGACGGGTACACCATCTTGCGCAACGCCCTCTCCGCAGAAGAGGTGGGCGCGCTCCGCACTCACCTCGAAGGGATCGCCTCGGGTACACGGCCCTTCCCAGAGGCGAACATCGAATTCGACCCCAACGCGCCCCAGCAACGCCACATCGATCACTTGCGCAAAATCAACGGCCCGTCCGAATGCGATCCATTCTTCCGCGATCACGCAATGCGGGAGCCTCTCCTCACCGCGGCCGCCGACCTGCTCGGCCCAGACATCAAACTCTTCGGCGACCAAGTTTTCATCAAAGGGCCAGGCGGCATAGAAAAAACCTATCACCAAGACTCCGCATACTTCCACATCAAGCCGATGGACCTCGCCACCGCTTGGGTCGCCCTAGACGATGTAACCCTTGAAAACGGCTGCCTGTGGGTCGTACCGGGCAGCCACCGCGAGGGGCTGGTTGACCACAGCGAGGTATGGATGGTCGGCGAGCGGCAAGACAAGAAAGTCCCCGACGCAGCCATCGACCACCAGCGCGAACAGCCCATCCTGCTGCAAGCGGGCGACTGCTCCTTCCACCACAGCCTGCTCCTGCACCGCTCTGGCCCCAACCAGACGACGACGCGCCGCCGCGGCATGGCCACCCACTACATGAGCGCACGCTCGCGTTGGACAGGCCGCCCGGAAGAAAAGCCCGAATACCCTCTGCTGCGAGGGCAGGAACACGCCGGCTGCGTCTGAAGCATCTCCTCCAAACCGAAATGAATATCCATAAGCCAATGCTGGATTGAAGACGGACAAGGAGACGACGCGAAGAGAATGTGGCGGGGACGATTCTTTGTAAGATAGCTTCCAGTAACTTATCCATCTTCGCCTATTATTTATGTTCAAAAATTACTTCCAAGGCAGTCTATTCGCCCAAGACCTCCTCGACAGCTCCATTGCAGAATTTCCCGAGTGGGAGGCTTACGACGATCAAGACCTCGCCACATTCGAGAGCGAGGTGCAGTCGCTCTTCGACCGCTTCCCCACAGACGGTAGCCCCAACGAAACCCAAACTGAGGATGACCTAATCTGGCCGGTTCTGCGCCTGCTCGGCTGGACTGAGAGCTTGCGGCAGCAAAACTTGAGTGCCAAAGGGCGCGAAGATGTGCCGGACGGGCTGCTATTTGAGGATGCTGCGGTCAAGGATCGGGCTAACGGACTCACCCAAGAATGGAAGCGGTACGAACATGGCCGCGCCATCGTCGAATCCAAGCGATGGAACTTGCCACTCGACCGCGGCGATGGGAACAAGGCCGCACCTTCTACCCAAATGCTCCGCTACCTGCGCCGGGCAGACGACTTGGCCAAGGGCAAGCTGCGCTGGGGCATACTCACTAATGGGGCGCGTTGGCGTCTCTATTACGCAGGGGCGCGTTCCGTCGCCGAGCAGTTCTGCGAGATTGATCTCATGCTGACTCTCGATCTGCCTTCGAGTGAGCGCGGCCATTATCTGAAGGTGTTCGCGCTGGTTTTTGGCCGTGCGGCGTTCCAGCCGAGCGAGGATGGGCGCACCTTGCACCAGTGCATACTCGACGAGGGGCGGTTCTACGAAGAGCGCGTAGCCACCAGCCTTTCTGCGGTCGTCTTCGACCAAGTTTTCCCTCAACTCGCGGATGCTATTTTCAAGGCCGCGCCCGCCGCGTCATTGTCCGAAGTGCGCAACGCCGCCCTAACTCTGTTCTACCGCCTGTTGTTCATCCTCTACGCCGAAGACCGCGACTTGCTGCCCGTGCGAGACGCCGCATATGACGACTACAGCCTGCGTCAGGTGCGCGACGACGTAGGCAAGCGCAAGGAACAGGGCGATGTATTCTCCAATACGGCCGCTCGCTACTGGTCGGCCATCCGCGACCTGTGCCGTATTATCGACGAGGGCGACGCCTCTATTGGCCTGCCGCCTTACAACGGCGGCCTGTTCGACCAAGAGCGCACACCGCTTTTGTCCAGCATCCAATTGGACGATCAGGTCGTAGCCGATGTGATTTATGCCCTGTCCTTTGACACCTCCTTGGAGGGCCAACGCTACATCAACTATCGCAACTTGAGCGTGGAGCAACTCGGGTCGATTTATGAACGGCTGCTGGAACGCGAGTTGGTGCAGGAGGAGGGCGGCATCGACGTGCGGCTCAACGTCTTTGCCCGCAAGGGGTCGGGCAGTTACTACACGCCGGACGCGCTCGTGAGCCTGATTATCAAGGAGACCGTCGGCCCGCTCGTCGAAGGGCGCAGTGCCGAGCAGATATTGGACTTGAAGATCTGCGACCCGGCCATGGGGTCTGGGCATTTTCTGACGAGCCTCGTCGATTATCTGAGCGACCGCGTCATCGAGGCTATGGCCGCAGTCGATGCTTCACCGCTGGCGGCCCGCATTGAGGCTATGCGCGAGACGATCATGGCGAATGCCGCAAAGGGCGGCTGGCGCATTGATGCCGAGCGGCTCGACGACCGCCACATTGTGCGGCGCATGGTGCTCAAGCGATGCGTGTACGGGGTCGATAAGAACCCCATGGCCGTGGAATTAGCCAAGGTGTCGCTGTGGCTGCATACCTTTACGGCGGGTGCGCCGCTGAGCTTTCTCGACCATCACTTGCGCTGCGGCGACAGCTTGTTCGGGGGCTGGGTCAACAAGGCGATGGACGATGAAAACGCGCTCTTCCTCCAAGGACCGATCAGCGAGGCGACCCACATGGCTGAAGCCATGCAGTCGATTGAGGAGTTGACCGACGCCGAGATTGAGGAGACGGACCGCTCAGCCGCGCTCTTTGCCGACATGCAGGCCGGGACGCAGCCGTTGGCGGACTTCCTTTCGTTGGTCCATGCGTTTGCATGGCTGAATGTGCGGGACCAAGAAGACAAAATCGCCTTGCAAAACTTTTTGTCGAGCCGGTTGGGAGACCCCGTCGCCATTGCGACTGGCGCACTCGCCCCCAAGACGGATGTGCCCGATCCCGAGCGATTTGCGCGGCTGTTCGCACAGGCGCGGACACTGATGGACGAAGAGCGGTTTCTGAACTGGCAGGTTGCCTTTCCCGGTATATGGCAGGATTGGGAGGGGCCGAGGTTGCGCGGCGGCTTTGACGCGGTGATTGGCAATCCGCCTTGGGATCGGATCAAGCTGCAACAGATAGAGTGGTTCGCGGCGCGACGGCCAGAGATTGCCAAGGCGCAACGAGCCGCTGACCGCAAGAAGATGATCGCTGCTTTGGAGGAGGCCGCCGAGCCGCTGGCCGAAGAATTCGACCAAGCGAGCGAACGCGCTGCCTTTACGGCTCAGATGGCGAAGGCGTCCGGCGACTATCCGCTACTGTCCAGAGGCGATGTGAATCTCTATTCCCTGTTCGTGGAACGGGCGATGACGTTGGTGAATGCTCAAGGCATGGTTGGGCTACTCACGCCGTCGGGTATTGCATCTGACAAGACGGCGGCGAGATTTTTCAAGGGAGTGGCGACCGAGGGACGGCTGCGGGCGCTCTACGATTTTGAGAACAAAAAGGTCTTCTTCCCCGACGTTCATGCGTCTTTCAAATTCTGTGTTTTCGTCGCTAGTTCCGCGCCAAGCGAAAAACCGGCCAAGTGTGCGTTTTATCTGCACAACGTTGCCGAACTCGACGACCCCAAGCGTTGCTTTCCCCTAGCGGCGCAGGACTTCGCCCGCGTCAATCCGAACACCGGCACGGCTCCCATCTTCCGCTCGCGGCGGGATGCGGAATTGACGACGGCGATTTACGAGAGGGTGCCGGTGCTGGTGGATCGCTCGGAGGACGTGGAGGTCAAGACGTGGCCGGTGAAATATGTCCGCATGTTCGACATGACCAACGACTCACATCTGTTCCGCACACGCACAGAACTAGAGGAGCAGGAAGGCGCGTTCCCCATCGGCGACAATCGCTTCGGCAGCCCGAGCGGCGAGTGGGTGCCGCTGTACGAAGGCAAAATGGTGCAGGCGTATGACCACCGGGCGGCGAGCGTCGTCGTCAACCCCGAAAATCCGCACCGACCGGCGCAGCCCGTGCCCGCAACCCCAGAGCAGCAACGGGATCCCGACTGGCTGCCTAATCCACAGTTCTGGGTAGCGAGAGACGCAATTTCGGTTCCTCACGCATCATTTCTACTCGGCTTTAAGGACGTGACGGCACCGACTAACGTGCGATCAATGATTGCGGCTTTGCTCCCAAATGTCGGCGTCGGGAACACGCTGCCGGTCGTTATAGGGACGGATGAGGAGCACGGGCTGCCTGCCAACGAGGCCGCAATGTTGTTGGCGAATCTCAACGCCATTCCACTTGACTATATCGTTCGTCAGAAGATTCAAGGGCAGCATGTCAACTGGTACATAGTCGAACAACTCCCCGTCGTCCCTCTCACCCGCTACGAATCCACCCACTTCGGCCCCAAAACTGCCGCCCAAATCATCCGCGAAGCCGTCTTAGAACTCACGTACACCGCCCACGACATGGCCCCTTTCGCCCGCGACTTAGGCTACGCTGGCGA
>JAJEEZ010000341.1:0-3407 GCA_022820705.1 Candidatus Latescibacterota bacterium
CCTGCCCACCTCTTGGGACGTCGAGACCGGCACCAACGTCAAGTGGAGCGCCACGCTCGGCTCGCAGACCTACGCCGGGCCCCTGATCGCCGGCGACAAAATTTTCGTCGGCACCAACAACCAGGCCGAGCGCGATCCCAACCACAAAGGAGATCGCGGCGTGGTGATGGCCTTCTCCTTAGAGGACGGCACCTTCCTCTGGCAAATCGCCCATCCCAAGCTACCGGCCGGCCGCGTCAACGACTGGCCGCAGCAGGGCGTCTGCTCCACCCCTTATGTCGAAGGCGACCGCCTCTACTACGTCTCCAACCGCGCCGAAGTCGTATGCCTCGACACCGAGGGCTTCCGCGACGGCGAGAACGACGGCCCCATCGCCGACGAGACCGCCACCGCGCCCACCAACGCGGATCTCATCTGGAAATTCGACATGATCGCCGAGCTGGACGTCTTCCCCCACAACCTCGCCACCAGCTCGCCCATAGGTGTGGACGGTCGCCTCTTCGCCCTAACCAGCAACGGCGTGGACGAGGGCCACATCCACATCCCGGCCCCCTTTGCCCCCAGCTTCATCGCCCTCGACCTGCAGACCGGCGACCTCCTCTGGGACAGCGACCTGCCCGGCGACCAAATTTTGCACGGCCAGTGGGCCAACCCCGCCTACGGCGAAGCCGGTGGCCGCAAGCAAGTGATCTTCCCCGGCGGCGACGGCTGGGTCTATGCCCTCGCTCCCGACACTGGCGAGCTGATCTGGAAATTCGACTGCAATCCCAAGGATTCAGTGTGGGAATTGGGCGGCCGCGGCACCCGCAACAACCTCGTCTCCACGCCCGTCTTCCACGACGGCGTAGTCTATCTCGGCGTCGGCCAAGACCCCGAGCACGGCGAAGGCGAGGGCCACCTATGGGCCATTGACGCCAGCGGCACCGGCGACATCACCGAGACAGGCGCAATCTGGCACTTCGGCGACAAAAACTACAACCGCACCATTTCCACTGTCGCCATTGCCGATGGCCTGCTCTACGCCGCCGACCTGAGCGGCTTCGTCTATTGCCTCGACGCCAAAACCGGCACCCACCACTGGACCCACGACACCTTCGCCGCGATCTGGGGCTCGCCCTTTGTCGCCGATGGCAAGGTCTATATCGGCGACGAGGACGGCGACGTCGATGTACTCAAGGCCAGCAAAACGTTCGAATTACTCCACGAGACCAATCTGGGCAGCGCCGTGTACACCACTCCAGTCGCCCGCGACGGCGTCCTGTACATCGCCTCCCGCAACACCCTCTTCGCCATCGCGGAAGAAAGCCAATGAGCGTTTCACCAGACAAAATCGCCGCCGCCCGCGACGACCTCGACGCTCACGTCCGCACCATCGTCGAGTGGCACTTCAGCCCCGAGACCGGATGCCCCTTTTGGCTCTCCTACGCGCAACAACTCGACTTCGACCCGCGCGAAAAAATCCACTCCTACGACGACTTGGCCCTACTCGGGCACTTTGAGGACGAGTGGCTGCGCGGCGGCCCAGTGCGCCAGTGGGTGCCCAAAGCCTATGCCGACGAGCCGATCTACGTTTTCGAGACCGGCGGCTCGACCGGCTTGCCCAAATACCGCATCAACATCCGCGACTTCCACACCGACTACGCGCTCTACAGCGAGAGCCTGTCCGAGGAAGGTTTTCCCAAGGGAGCCGACTGGCTGATGCTGGGGCCTTCGGGGCCGCGCCGCCTGCGCTTGGCCATCGAGTATCTCGCTCAGCTACGCGGCGGCTTGTGCTTTATGGTGGATCTCGACCCGCGCTGGGTCAACGAACTCATCCGCGCCGGCAAGATGCGCGAGTTGGAAGCCTACAAATCCCACGTTGTCGAGCAGGCGCTCAAAATCCTCAAGGCCCACGACAACGTGCAGTGCGTCTTCACTACCCCCCGCCTCCTCGAAGCCCTCTGCGAAAAAGTCTCCCTGCCCAAGCTCGGCATTAAGGGCATCTTCTGCGGCGGCACGGAAATGAACGCCCAGTTCCACCGCTTCGCCCGCGAGGAGCTGGTGCCCGGCCTCGCCTTTGTACCCACCTACGGCAACACCCTGATGGGCCTAGCCTGCCCCAAGCCCTTTGACTCGGCCGACGAGTACGCCATCACTTACTACCCGCCGCAGCCACGCGCCGTCATCGAGCTGGTTGATCCCAAAGACCCCTCGCGCAAGGTCGGCTACGGCGAGACCGGCCAAGTCATGCTCACCACCCTGACTAAGGAATTTTTCATGCCCCGATTTCTTGAGCGCGATGAGGCTGAGCGTGCTGCGCCGATTGAGGCGTATCCTTGGGATGGGGTTAAAGATTTGCGGCTGCTGACGGAATTGCAGGAGTCTGTGGTGGTGGGGGTGTACTGAGGTGGGAGTTCTGCGATAAGATCATATCGGGAGAGGTACGCAATGGATTATCAAAAGTACATCTACTGGCAGGATGGCGATATGTGGCTTGGCTATCTAGAGCGCTATCCCGACTATTAGACCCAAGGCGAAACCCAAGAAGAACTGCGAGAAAACCTGAGAGATCTCTACGACGAACTAACAGGCGACCACATTCCCTGTGTGGAGAGGTTCAGGGCCGCCGCCCACCGACGGCTCGAAGAACAGCATCAGTCCTACCCCTTCAAATCCCCAGCCGACCTTGAAGAGTTCTTCCGCGCCTGCGACGCGCTGGAAGGCCCCAAACGAGAACCAGATTGGCAGGAGCACTTGATCGTCATCGACGGATCGCGAAAACGGTTGAGCAACTCTTGAGACCAACGAAATCGCGGTAGGATAGATTCGTGGGATTAAGCCGAATCAATCGCATAATGGATACAAGCGCGAATGTCGTCTTCTTGAAGGTCTGGAAAATGGTCAGAAAGAATCGTCTTAAACGAGATTCCCTCGCGCACTAATTCGAGAACGTCAGCCACGGGAATCCGGGTTCCGGCAACACAAGGCTTACCAAAGTGAATTTGCGGATCAACCGCAATCCTGCCTCGATAATCTCCATTATCCATATCTCTTAGACTCCAATGTAACTTTACTCTATTATGGTTGACATCGGTCATATCCCTCAATGCTGAAGTTGAAAACCAAAGCGCACATGTCGTCCAGAGGCTGGATAGAAGTAGCTATGCCCACTTCCCGATGCGTCGGGGTACCCCGTTGTACTATAGGATCGATCAAAGATATTGAATACATCAAGCGTAGCCGCAACTATACCCACTTGATATTTGAGCCGAACATCCACAGTGCTATAGTTGGGCAGTGTAATCGCATTCGCGTCATCGAGAAAAATGCGGTTCGCAGACTTAACGACTATGCTCCCACCCAAGCCGGACTTATGTGCGGCATTGACGCCGCCGTAGATCACATCGCGTGGGATCGCCTTCAGAAAT
>JAJEEZ010000007.1:0-9914 GCA_022820705.1 Candidatus Latescibacterota bacterium
GTGGGACGCGACGCTAGACGCCAACGCCAAGAGCATGTTTTTGGTCTGCCGCGCCGCGCTGCAACAGATGTTGACCCAGGAACTACGCGAAGAAGGCGCGCGGGGAGCGATTCTCAATATGGCCAGTGTGTTGGCCTTTGCGCCGGAGCGGAAGTTTTTTGCCTCGCACGCCTATGCGGCCAGCAAGGGGGCGATTGTGTCGCTGAGCAAAGCCATGGCCAGCTATTACGCGCCGCACGGAATTCGGGTCAACGCCATTGCGCCGGCACTGGTGGAGACGCCGATGAGCAAGCGGGCCGGAGAAAACGCGGAGATCATGGCGTTTATGCGCGACAAGCAGCCGCTCGGGGCGATGATGGGCGCGGCGGACGTAGCGGGAATGGCGGTCTTTTTGCTGGGAGACCAAGCGCGAGCAATTACCGGAACGGTGGTGACCGTAGATGCAGGTTGGTGCGTGAGCTAACCAAGGAGGACGCATGAAGGAATACGTCGTTGGCTTTGACGTGGGCGGCACCCGGGTCAAAAGCGGCGCGGTGACGCGGGGCGGGCGGATGCTGGCACCGGGCATCAATCCGTCGGGCTTTGCGCTGGGCATGGGCAATTTGCTCAAGACGCTCAAGGATGAAGTCGCGCGGATTTCCCAGAAGCTGGGCGGCAAGCCGCAGGCCATTGGCTTGGGCTTTCCCGGGGCTGTGGATCCCGAGGTTGGCGTGGTGTACATGCCGGGGAAGATCAAGGGGCTGGAGGGTTATCCCGTTGTCAAACGGCTGGCCAAGGCCACGGGGATTCCTGTCATCGCCGACAACGACGGCCGCGTCTCCATCTACGCCGAGCGGCACTACGGTCTAGCGCGGGATTTGGACTGGGCGGTGACGATCACCATAGGCACAGGCGTCGGTTCCGGTGTCTTGCTCGATGGCAAAATTCTGCGCGACCCGCATCTGCAATTCGGAACGCAAATGAGCCACATCGTCATGCAGGCCCTCGGCGGGCGGCTGTGCCTGACCAATGCGCGAGGTACCGCCGAGATGATGTGCTCGGCCACGGCCCTGACTCAGCAAGTGCGGGACGGGCTAGCGCGCGGCATTCCCTCGGTTTTGAGCGACCAGTACTTCAAAGATCCCAACGCCATCGACTTCAAGGCGGTGATCCGCGGCGTGAAGCGCCAAGACCGGCTCTGCGTTGACGAGCTGGAGCACTGGACCCGCAATTTGGGCTGGCTGCTGGTGAGTGCGGTACACGTGTATGCTCCCCAGCGCATTATCCTCAGCGGCGGGGCGACCAATGCAGCCGAGCACTTTCTCGAACCCCTGCAAAAGCAAGTGAACGAACATTTATTCCGCCATCCAGCGGGCGCCGGCGTGCCGGTCGTGCTGTCCAAGCTGCGCGACCACGCCGGCGTTTTGGGGACCGCGGCAATTGCTTGGGAAAAAGTCGATGGAGGCCAACCGTGAAAGAGCGCCCCCTGCGCACCACTGTTATCGGCTCCTACCCCTTCCCGAGTTGGCTCGAACACGCGGCTGAGCATCTGGGGGCCTTTGGGCCGGACGATATCGCCGAGATGCAGGACGACGCGGTCGTTGCCGCGCTCGGCGACCAAGTGCGCGCCGGGTTGGACGTGGTCACCGACGGCGAGCAGACCCGCTTTGACTTTAACCTCTCCTTTTACGGCTATCTCCAAGGCATCGACCTAGAGTCCGCACCACCCAGACACTTCGGCCCTCCCGCCCACGACCAGCGCGGACGCCACGCAATCACCGGACTGCTACAAGCGCCGCACGGCTTGGGTGCGGTGGAGGAGTTTGCGCGGCTCAAGCGGCTGGCACCAGCAGGGCCGACGCTCAAGGCCAGCGTGCCAGGTCCCTATACGTTGAGCGGACGGCTCGTACCCAACGACCAGTACCCGGACCGCTGGGCTATAACCGAGGCCCTGTTGCCAATTGTGCGGAGCGAGTTGGAAGCGCTCTGTGCGGCGGGTTGCACCGAACTGACCGTCGATGAGCCGTCGATGAGTTGCTATGCCCACCGCGAGGAGCCAGCGCGCTTCGTCGATATCTTCAACCGCACGGTCGAATCTGTTGCGGGCAAGTGCCGACTTTCGACCCACCTGTGCTTTGGCAACTACAAGGGCCGCGCCGTTGGGTTGCGCCGCTACGCGCCCATGTTCCCGGCCTTCTTGGACATGCAGGTCGATGAGATGCACGTTGAGATGGCCAGCCGCGAGTTCGCCGAGTTGGAAATCATCGGCCAGATCGCCGCAAAGATGGACGTGGCCGTGGGAATCGTCGATGTGAAGAGCTACTATATTGAAACCGTAGAGGACATCGCGGCGCGGGTCGAGGCGTGCTTGGAGTACGCTCCAGCCGACAGGCTCTCCTTTGCGCCCGATTGCGGACTGAGCCAAACGGCGCGCTGGGCGGCGAAGCAGAAGCTGGAGAACATGGTGGCTGGGGTGAAGGCCGTGCGAGAAAAGCTGTGAGGAAATTGCCAACGCGGAGGAAGCAATGAGCTATAAACCAGTGGCCGACCAACGTCCCGATCGCTACAAAGTCTCCACGACCGAGTACGCCCTGTATCAAAGACAGGGGTTCCTAGTCGTCGAGCGCTTGGTCAATCTGGAAGAAGTGGAAGAACTCAAAGCGCACGTCATGGCCATGCTCAAGGGCCAAATCGACGTTCCGAGTCAAGAGCCGCCATCCCCAGAGGCGACGGAAGAAGAGCTAGTGCAGCGGTTCACGCGGGTGCATCAACTGCACCGCTGGGACGCCACCTGCGAGCGCTTTTTGCTGCACCCACGCGTCTTGGACGTTTTGGAGGCGCTCATCGGGCCGGATGTGCTGGCCTTGCAGACCATGCAGTTTTTCAACGCGCCGGGCATGGGCGGACAGGGTTGGCACCAAGATTCCTATTACATCACCACGTACCCGGACACCCTCATCGGCGCTTGGTTGGCCTTGGAGCGGGCCGACGAGGAAAATGGCTGTCTGTGGGTCGCGCCCGGCTCGAACCACGAGCCTATTTATCCCGACGAAGGCCGGGGGAACCTGGTCCACGCCGAGGGAGCCTTTGACGAGATTGAGACTGTAGAGGGGATTAGCCAGCTCGACGACGAGGTCAATACGCTGTCGAGAGTCGCGCGGCGCTACGGTGACGCAGTGCCGGTAGTGGTGGAGGCCGGCGATGTCGTGTTCTTCCATCCGCACCTCCTGCACCGTTCCCATCCCAATCAGTCGCCCGACCGCTGGCGTCGGGCTTTTGTCAGCCACTATTGCAACGCCCGCTCTTGGGTGCCGTGGAATCACGGGGCACCCTATGAAGGACCAACGGCTAATTACAAGCACATTCTGGCGCGAGGCCGGACCCATCTGCCCTTTGCCCACCCCGAGTTCGGCACGCCATGCGCGGCGTTGGCAGCCGATGCAAATGGCGCTCCCGAGCGCATGGTGGCGAGTGGGGGCGATATGGAAAAGCAAGAGGGGTGAGGGCAATTCACCGATGGATGCACCAGTAGTAGTACCACACAAAAAGAAAACATGCCTGATTTGACTAAAGCCACGCAACTCCAAGCAAAAGCCTCATTCTCGAGTGCATTGCAGAAGAGAGGCAAAAACGTGAGGCGCGTTGTCACTCCGCCGCTAAAAAGCCAGGGAATCAAGACTAAACTGGTGCCGTGGATACAGGCCCTCGTGCCCAAAGTCAAGGGACGATGGATAGAGCCATTTTTAGGCACTGGCGTCGTCGCCTTTAACGCGGGATTCAAGCAGGCTCTGCTCGGCGATACCAACCCCCATATTATCCGCTTCTATCAGCAGATTCAACAGGGTGTCATCCATCCCTCGCACGTCCGCGCCTATTTAGAAAAAGAAGGGTTACATCTGCGACAAGCCGGGCGCAACGGATACGACCACTTCACCTACATAAGAGATCGCTTCAACCGGGACCACGATCCACTCGATTTCTTATTTCTCTCTAGAGCTGGATTCAATGGGATGATGCGATTCAACAAGAAAGGCGAGTGGAACATCCCCTTCTGCAAAAAGCCGGAGCGCTTCAGTCGTTCCTACATCACCAAAATAGTGAACCAAGTCCGCGATGTGGCCTGCCTGATTCAACAGGGATGGACGTTTGAAACCGCCCCATTCGAGGACGTGATTGCTCAGGCGACCAGTGATGACCTCATCTACTGCGATCCGCCCTACACCGGTCGGTACGTCGATTACTACAACGGCTGGACAGAAGCTGACGAAGCACGTCTCTATCAACTGCTTTCGGCGACTCCGGCACGGTTTATTCTCTCTACTTGGCATCACAACGACTACCGAGAAAACGAAATGCTAGAGCGCCATTGGAATCGATTCAATGTCGTAACCCGCGATCACTTTTACCATTCCGGCGGCAAGATAGAGAACAGGCGCTCGATTGTCGAAGCATTAGTTTTCAACTTTTCAGCCCACATCGAACAGCACAATCATGGCGTGGCACCCAAACCAGAACAGCTAATGCTACTTGAAGAGCGGGCTGAGTACGTCACTCGGCAATTGGACGAGGGTACGAGTAGCTTCTAGAAAGGTAAAGCCGACGTTGCGACGCCCTCTCTTGGATGCCGTAGAATCACGGAGTCTCCCATGACCGTATCCAAATGGCAAGAAGTATCCGAGCCACAGCAAGCCGAACACGACGATGTGGTAATTGGCGCTGGCATTGTCGGCTCGTACGCGGCCACCCTGCTGCACCAGCGGGGCCGCGACGTCGCCCTAGTCGACGCCCGCTTTGTGGCCTCCGGTGCCTCGGGCCGCAACGCCGGCTTTGTGCTGACTTCGCAGCGCGAGACGTACCCCACTCTCATCGCCCAGATGGGCCGTCCGGCCGCCCGCCAAATTCTCGACATGGTGTGCGACAACGTCGCCCGCATGCGCGCCTTGGCCAAGCAGTACGAGGTGCCCTGGGAATAAGGTGCTATCCACCTCGCCGAAACCCAAGCCGACGCCCGCGAGCTGGAAGAGTGGGCCCGTGCCTTTGCCGCCGACGGCGTTGAGGTCGAGTTTGCCCAGGGTGATCCCTACGGAGCTGGGTATGCGGCGTCTCTACAGGTGGAAGGCGATTTCATGGTGCAGCCAGCGCGCCTCACCGAGGCCATTGCCGCGGCCTCTGGGGCCACCTTTTACGACCACAATGAGGTCTATCGCATCGAACCAGAGGGCCAAGGCTTGATAGTGCGCGGGCGGCGAGCCCATATCCGCTGCCGCAAGGTGTACATCGCCACCAATGGGTACGGCTGCGATATGCACCCGCACTTGCGCCGCATCGTGCGCCCGGTGCGCGGCCAGATCCTCATCACCACCCCGGTGGAACCTCTGATTCAAGTCGCCGGCATCACTGAGTACGATTACTTCCGCCAGCTTGAAGATGGGCGTTTGATGATAGGCGGTGCCCGAGCTTTTTTTGAGGAGCAGGAGTACACCGCCGAGGACGCCGTCACCCCCAACCTGATACAGCACCTCGAGGCCTATTTGCGCCACTGGTTTCCGGGCATCTCCTTTGAAGTCGAGCGCTACTGGGCTGGCATCCACGGCTTCACCCCGGATCGCCGGGCAGCGGTCGGCGCGCTCCCGGACCTGCCCGACGCGGTCTTTGCCCTCGGTTTCAGCGGCTACGGCAACTCCATTGGCCTGCTGGCCGCCGAGCGCATGGTGGAACTGGCCCTAGACGGACGCGACCCCGGGCCGCTCTCGGCAGCGCGTTTCTAGTTGGAAATCCATAACCCGCGATTGTATCTGCCAGCTTCGATTGGTTTAGACGCCCTAGGGCCTATGATCCGTATCGACGGGCTCTTCGTCTTTCTCTAAGAAGCGCTCAGTAGTATTGTGAGTCGCCGGGCTGGTGCGGAAATCGGCGATCCAAGGCTGGCGGAAATAAGCCTGCTTTTCGCGCGGCAGACTGTGCAGCACCACCGGGGGGATCTTCAGCCGGTGCCAGTGGGTAGCCAAATGCGAATAGGCGTTTAATACGGTGACGCGGGGGGTATCGCGACGCCACACTGGCCCGGCATGGCACAAGTTTTCGGTGAAAAAAACCGCGCTGCCGGCCGGGCAGGCGTACGTGGTGAGGAAGGGACTGCGCTTGCCTTCTTCCAGCGACAGATGGTCTTCGTGGATGGGGAATTCCGACTTGTGGCTGCCGATTAAAAAATGGGTACTCTGATCTTCTAGCGCGATATCGGTCAATTCAAAAATAACCCGCACCATACCGGCGTGGATGCGCCCGTTTTTCACCCGATAGCCAAAAATGGGATCGGCTTGCCCAGGGCCGCCCCCGTGCAGCCCGCCGTGCTCTTCGCCTTTTTTGCGCCAGACGCAGCTACAGCCTTCCAATCTTATATCGGGACCAATTATTTCCCGAATCACATCGACTACTTGGGGATGGTCAATCAGCACACTGGCCGGGCCGCCGGGCACGTCGCGGTGTTCGGGCGGCAGTGATTCGGGATCGTGTTTGATGCGGTCGATCTGATCGACAATGGCGGCGACTTCGACTGGCTCTAAGATGGCGGGGCGCACTAAAAAGCCGGTGAGGTCAAAGCGGAAGCGTTCTTCTTCGGTCATGGCCATGGGATATCTCCAAGGAGTGTTTTTCTGGTGGATTTAGAAAAGAACCGGCCTTTTGGGGACAGCCGACCTCAGTTGACCCCCTGCATGAGGCGTTGGGTGATGGAGCCTTCTTGGGTCAGGGCATAGACGATCACGTTGACCGCCATCTGATTGTAGCGCGGGTTGCTGCCCCAGCCTACGTTGTCGATGCCGACCATCCGGCCGCGGATGAAATATCCGTTGACAATGTCCCGCCAGTCAACTAGGCCCCCAGTACCGCCTTTCAGCGCGAAAAAAGCATTGAAAATGGGATGGTCCAAAGCCAGACGTTCTTTCCAGAAGTCATACCCATCCACTAAGCCGCCGTACTTTACCAAGGCTTCGCGGTGGTAACCTCCCATAATGAAGCCCCCGGACAGCATATAGCGGGCATAGTTTTCCATTTCGCCCTCGTTGAGCGAGCCTTGAGGGATGAGAATGGGCAGTTCAAGCAGGCGTCTGTCGTCGTAGGTGATCGTGCCGATAAACTCGGCTTTGAGTCCAGTGTACTCATTGATAACGTCGCACAAGGCCTCGATTGAGCGCAGATTCAAATTGTTGTAGCCCTCCAGTTGATCGGTAACGCCACGGGCCGAAATCACATGGGCTATTTTGATGAAGCCCTTGACCGCCTGGGGATCGCCGGCGTCTTGTACTACCATAGCCCGGTAACGACCCGTATCCATGCTGTTGACATCGAGCATCTCCAAGGCCATGTCGATTCTGTGTTCCGGCATCCGCGTACTAGTCACCGAGGCGGAGACGAGCTTGGGCTCGAGTGCAAGGCTATTCGCAGTGTTATCGGTAATCGGCCTGAACAAGCTAATGCCCGAGTTGCCGACGTGACTGGAAATCAACGAGCGGACATTGAAGTTGGTCGTGGCCTGCACTTGATCTAGGCGGGCGGCGGCCAAGTGGACTTGGCGGCGGGCCAATTGGCGCTTGGGCTTGGGGATCTTGCGCAGTTCTAAGGGCTTGGTCAAGCGGGGTTCGCGCTTGATGAATTTGGTGGAGAGAGGCCGAGGGGCTTTGATCTCGACTTGTCGAAAGGGGTTGAGGGCAACGAGGACCAACGTGAGGCCGACGGCTAGCGCCAAGGACAGGAGAAGGCCTCGGCGTAGGCGACGGACCAATTCGGCGAGTTCGAAATCAGAAGCGGGAGACTTAAAGCGGGAAGAACTCATCGCGGCCCCCGGAGTGGAGGTTGAAGAGATCAGCCGACAAATAGGTGCTCAAGATACCCCAATCCACTGCTGCAATCAAGCACGGCTCGCTTCTGAAGGAGAGGACTTGTGAAGACCGACAAAGACGAAGGTGCCTTGAATGCCCCCAAGCCGAGACCTGGGTGTGCTGCGATTTTATTGCCCGGGTCGAAGCGAAACTCGCTCGGGTCAATAACAGCAGCCCATGGGAAAGCGGAAAAAGACCTTTTGACCGCGTTCGAGAAATATCGGCCTTTTGACCGGATATTCGACGCTGCAGAGAATGCCACGATGGTGTTCGGCGTGGGCGACGAACTGCTTAATCAGCGAGGGATCGTCATAGGCTTTGGCCAAGGCTTTGCCTGTGAGGCTGCAACCCTTTTGCTGGACGTAGTGGATCAGGGTGGCCAAGGGCGGCGTCGGTGGTTGGGTCGCGGTAGCCGGAGCTAGGACGAAATAGGTATTGACCGGGGTGCTCGAAAGGCAGAAAGGGGCACCGTCTTCGCGGCCAATGACGATATTGGCACCGAGCAATTGCGGCGTGACTTCGACGCCTAGACGCTGGCTGAGGAGGGCGCACTCGTGCGGCGAGACGGCGAATAACTGGCGTCGGTTGACGATGATGGCGCGGCTCCTTTTGTAGAGCGGAGCTTCGCGGCCGGTAGAGGCCCGAGTGAGGCCGCGATGGCGGTCGCCTTCAATGCCGTGGCAGTCGACGGCCAAGCGCTCTACCGATTGGGTGACTGAGTGGCCGCCCGGATTGCTTTTGCGGTCTTGGTCGTGGTTGGGTCCCAAGACCTCGAGGACGACGCCGACTTCGGGGATATTGGCCCGTCTCAGGCTTTGCAGTTGGGCGCTTTGTTGGGCGATGAATTCTTCGAGGTTGTCGTAGAACAGCACGATGGCATCCCTTTCCTAATCCACGAGCCGCTAGCGGATGGCCTGGATCTGGGACATGAGGTAGTAGTTCATGGTGCGATAACCCTCTCTTCGTTAGGTTTCCGGTAAATCGCCCTGATAAACTATGCAGCGCAGCCTACCGGACCAACTTAACGCGCTGGAGGAAACTATGGCAGAGCGAACGGCCGCGCCCAACTACGGCATTGTGTACAACTGGGACGGTGCGCCCCACGGGTACAGCGAGTACCCCCAATCGCTGGCGCAGTTCCTCGACAAAGTGTACGCACCCTTAGCCGATACTCAGGTGGGGGCCTTGTGTTGGTGCGTTGGCGTCCACGAAGTGCCTTGGCCGTCACAGCAATTGGATGTGGTCGGCGCATCGACCGAGCGGCGCTACGATTCAGTGCAGACTATGCGCCACACCGAAAACATCCGCGCCTTTTTCGAGCGGGGGGACGATCTATACGGAGCGCTGGTGCAGCGCGGCCGCGAGCTGGGCATGGCGGTGCTGCCGTCGCTGCGCATGAACGACAACCACTTTTGGGATTTGCGGCCGGGCGACTTGGGCGGCTTGCAACGAGCCGATCTGACGCCGCTGCGGCAGCAGCACCCCGAGTGGCTTTTGGGCGAGGACCAGGCACCGGGCTGGGTCTCAACTTCGTGGAACATGGCCATTCCCCAAGTGCGGGCGTACATCTTGCAGCGCGTCGTCGAGGCCTGCCGCTTGGCCGATTGGGACGGCGTCGAATTGGATTGGCAACGGCACGCCTTCCACTTGCCAGCCGACGATGCGTACCGCCTGCGCTACGTTTTGACCGATCTCATCCAGGCCATTCGGAAGCAGACCGACCAGATCGCCGAGGAGCGAAGGCGGCCCTTTCACGTGGCCGTGCGAGTGGCCACGACCTTTGAAGCCTGCCGCCGCATTGGCTACGATGTGGAGACTTGGGTGCGGGATGGTTTGTGCGATGTGGTTATCAGTGGCGGCAATTCGGGGACCGACCCAGGAGCCGAAGTCGAGCGGTTCGTCGAGTTGTGCCGTCCCCACGGCGTGCGCTTCTACGCTGGCTTCGACTCGGACGGGCGGCAACAAGCGCGACGCTTGCGGCCCCACGGGGCGTGGCGGGTGGATTGGTTTCGCGGCTTGGCCCAAGACCAGCTAGCGCATGGAGCGGACGGAGTGTAC
>JAJEEZ010000535.1:0-6942 GCA_022820705.1 Candidatus Latescibacterota bacterium
AGTAATCTATCGGCACTGGAAACTCCCTGCGGGCGGGTTTGTTCAGCAACGTACATACTCTGAGTGAGAGAGGTTGTTGCGACTTTATCTTGGCCAGCACAAAATCTAGCGATCGGCCCCTATCGACGATGCCATCGACGATTAGGACGTCCCGTCTGACCGCTGCGACAACGAAGTCTTTGGTCAACTTTATCTGCCCGGTACTCTCCGTGCCCTGATAGCTCGAAATATCAATGAAGTCGTAGTCCAACCGCGCCAACAACTCCTCGGGCAAGCGGTCTATCAGGGCCATCATAAACTGTACTGCTCCGTTGAGGAGGCCGATAAATAAGGGAGACGACCCAGCGTAGTCGGCGGCCAGTTCCTGGGCCAACTCGCCGATGCGCCGTTCTATTTGCTGGCGCTCGATCAGCACTTTTAAGGCAGGGGTTTCCAACGGACTGCGAGGCATGCCTTTGATTATACGGCATGGACTGTTTTTTGCAAACAAAAGGCACCGGAGCAAAAACTCCGATGCCATGTTGGCCCACCCTAAAGGCGGGTTGTGTCACGGCTTGGTCAGGCGGCTTGACGGGTGTTGATTTCCGGTTCCCGACCTAAGAGCGCCTCAGCGGGGATACTTGGTTGCTCGGGCACCTTCAGGGCGGTAGCTGCAACCAAGGCACTCAGTTCGTCGGCACTGGACGGATCGAGCTCGCCGCGCTGATAGGCAGCGTCGATGTGCTCGCACAACAACTCCAAGTCGGCCCAAGAGCGGGCTTGCCCAATGCGGGCCTGCAAGGGGATGGCCGCGGGGCTTAGGGTCTGCATGATTCACCTCCTTGGGGGAGTTAAGGAGTACGCGCGGGTGCGAGGCGCTGTGGCTGCCTTGGCGTGGGGTCACCAAAGCCGCCTTGGCACCTCGACCCGCGAGAGCGCAGAAGCTAGGCTAGTTCGGCCTCTGCTTCTTTTGGTTCGGTTTCAATCCGCTCCTCCGTACCAACAGGGGAGACTTCCGCAACTTGCATGTTGAGGGCTTGGCGCACTTCGGTCTCTAGGCGCGTGCGGACCTCGTGGTTGTCGCGGAGGAAGATGCGCGCGTTCTCGCGCCCCTGGCCCAGCCGCTCGTCGCCATAGGAAAACCAAGTGCCGCTTTTGGCGACAAAGCCGCCGTTGACACCCAAGTCGAGTAGATCGGCCTCGCGCGATATGCCTACGTCGTCGCCGCGGAACATGATGTCGAACTCGGCCTCGCGGAAGGGTGGGGCGACCTTGTTCTTTACTACTTTGACTCGAGTGCGACGACCGATGATCTCTTCGCTGTCCTTGATTGCGCCAATGCCGCGGATGTCGAGACGGACCGAGGAATAGAAGTTTAGGGCACGACCGCCGGTGGTGGTCTCGGGGCTGCCGAACATCACGCCGATCTTCATCCGCAACTGGTTGATAAAGATCACCGTGGTTCCCGACTTCTGCGACGACCCGGTGAGCTTGCGCAGGGCTTGGGACATCAGCCGCGCTTGCAAGCCTACGTGGGAGTCGCCCATATCGCCTTCGAGCTCGGCCTTGGGCACCAGCGCTGCCACCGAATCAATAACGACGAGATCGAGGGCACCGCTGCGCACCAACGTATCCGTGATCTCTAGGGCTTCTTCGCCCGAATCCGGCTGCGAGACGAGCAAGTTGTCGATATCGACGCCTAGCCGACGGGCAAAATTCACGTCGAGTGCGTGCTCGGCGTCGATGAAAGCCGCGGTGCCGGTCTTTTGCGCCTGAGAGACGATGTGCAACGCCAGCATGGTCTTACCCGCAGCTTCAGGCCCGAAAAGCTCAATGACCCGACCTCTGGGCACCCCGCCGACCCCGAGGGCTGCATCTAGCGAAATGGCACCCGTGGAAATGACATCGACGTCCATTGCCGCCGATTCGCCCAACCGCATGATGGCCCCTTTGCCAAACTGCCGTTCGATCTGGGAGAGCGCCAAGTCGATGGCTTTGTTCTTGTCCTCGCCTAAGGGTTTGCCGTTGGCACTGATCCTGCCTTTGCCCGCTACCATGATTTCCTCCTCGCGCGTTCTATGAGATGTTCATTAACACCGCCACCTGAACAACCTGAACAAAAAAATAGTGAATCAATGTTCAGGTGTCAAGCATTTTTTCATTGAAGCAGATTAAACTGCTCTACTTACTTATAACAAATACTGTGCCAAGCGGCAGAAAAATGCGCAATTAATTGTTTAATAATATGTTAGGAAAAGGAGAAGAAAGATGCGAAAAGCAGAAATTGGCAACTGCGCGAAACAGCGCTGTGAAGAAAAGGGGCTAGCTTGAGCCAAAGGCGAGCGCTTCGGCTGCCTCCATCCCCCCTACCCCGACCACCTCCATCCCCTCCGGTCGCTTCCACCCTTGCAGGTTGCTCCGCGCCACCAAACACTGCTCAAACCCCAAACTCCGCGCCTCGGCCACCCGTCGGTCAATTTGGTTCACCGGCCGGATCTCTCCCCCCAACCCGATCTCGCCAATGGCGACGGTCTGTGCGTCAATGGGCTTGTTGCGGAAGCTCGACACAATCGCCAGCCCTACTCCCATATCCACGGCCGGCTCGTCGAGGCGAATGCCCCCTACGACATTGACGAAAATGTCCTCGCTCGACAGGTCGTGGCCGCAGCGCTTTTCGAGCACTGCTATAATAATCGAGAGCCGCTTGGCATCGATGCCGGTGGCAACCCGTTGCGGATAACCAAAACTAGAGCGCGAGACGAGGGCTTGAATTTCGATCAAGAGCGGCCGCGTGCCCTCCATACTACAGACGATGGCCGAACCCGATACGCCCTCAGCGCGCTCGGCCAGCAGAATTTTGGAGGGGTTGGCGACCTCAATCATACCTTGGTCTCGCATTTCAAAAATCCCGATCTCATTGGTCGAACCAAAGCGGTTTTTGGCGGCGCGGAGGATGCGGAAGTGATGGTGCCGCTCGCCCTCTAAATAGAGTACGGTATCGACTAAGTGCTCCAGCACTCGCGGCCCGGCGACCGTACCCTCTTTGGTCACGTGCCCCACCAAAAACGTGGGAATGCCGCTCTCTTTGGCCAAATAGACGAGCCGCGCAGCGCATTCGCGCACTTGGGTCACGCTGCCGGGCGCGCTCTCCAACTCAGGCATGTAAATGGTCTGAATCGAGTCGATGATGATAGCTAGCGGGCCTGCGGATTGCAACTGGTCGAGAATGGCCGTGAGGCTGGTCTCGGCCATTACGTGCAAGCTCTCGCACAACGCTCCCAAGCGCCCGGCGCGCAGGCGGATCTGCGCGGCCGACTCCTCGGCGGAAATGTACGCGACGCGAAAATCAGAGGCCGCTAGCTGTCCGGCCATCTGCAACAGGAGCGTCGATTTGCCAATGCCGGGATCGCCGCCGACTAGGACGACCGAACCGGGCATGATGCCGCCGCCCAAGACCCGGTCGAATTCGGAGATGCCGATTTGCAGCCGCTCGTGGTCTTGGTCATCGACTTGGGTAATCGGCTGCAATTGGGAGCGGGGCGATACCGTGAGATGTTCGCGCCGGCTGTCGGGTGCTTGGGGCCGCTCTTCGACGCAGGTGTTCCACTCGCCGCAAGCCACACAGCGCCCAAACCAGCGCGCAGCACTGTGGCCGCAGGACTGACAGACGTAAGCGGAACGGTTCTTCTTGGCCATGCGTCAACTCGTCTGAGTAGCTACACGTGCGACAACGACTCGGGGAATCTGGTTTAAGTCCGGTCTTATCTGAACCTCAGTCAAGCGTGCAGACCGCGCAAGTAGATCCTCCACGGCCGCGCTTTGGCCGTCTCCTACCTCTAGCAGCAGATGACCTCCGGGGCGAATAAAGTCCGCAGCCTCCTGCGCGATGCGCCGATAGTACGCCAAGCCGTCCTCGCCCCCATCCAACGCGAGATGCGGCTCGTAGTCGCGCACTTCCGGCGCGAGTTGCGCCAAGTCGCTGCGGCGCACATACGGTGGGTTAGCCGCGATGAGGTCAAAAGGCTCAGTGCCACGGAGGGGCACGAACAGATCGCCGCAGTGCCACTCGACGCGCCCGGCGAGCCCGCAGCGCTGGCCGTTGGCCTTCGCCACTTCTAAAGCAGCAGCCGATACGTCAGCCGCCACCACCTCGGCCGCTGCCGCCTCTTGGGCCAGCGACAGGGCGACCGCGCCAGAGCCGCAACACAGGTCGAGAACCCGACCGCCCTCGGGCAAAAGATCCAAGGCCACATCGACGAGTACTTCGGTCTCAGGGCGCGGGATCAACACCGCGGGCGTCACGGCTAGCTCTAGATGGCGAAAGGCGGCCACGCCCGTGATGTACTGCACGGGCACGCGCTGCAACCGCTGCCGCACGTATTCCCGATAGCGATCCACTTCACTGCGGTGCAAGGGGCGTTCAAATTGCAGGTAGAGATCGAGGCGGTTAACACCTAGCGCCGCAGCGAGCAGCAACTCGGCTTGTAGGCGGGCGTTTTCCAACCCTTTTGACGCAAAGAAACGGCTCGTGTTTTCGAGGATATCGAGCAGCCGCCAAGAGCGTCTGCTCATTGGGCCGCCGCTAGCGCGTCCTGCTGCGATGCGAGGGCCAACTGCTCGACGAATTTTTCAAAATCACCGTCGAGGATTTCCTCTAGGCGGTAGAGGGACAAGCCAATGCGGTGATCGGTAACTCGGCCCTGCGGGAAGTTGTAGGTGCGAATTTTCGCGCTGCGGTCGCCGGAGCCGATCTGACCGGCGCGGGCGGCGTCGCGCTCGGCCTTTTGCTCGGCCTGCAATTTGTCGTAGAGCCGGGCGCGCAGGACCTTCAATGCCTTGTTCTTGTTTTTTAGCTGCGACTTCTCGTCTTGACAGGAGACGACAATGCCCGTTGGGGTATGGGTGATTTTCACGGCCGAATCCGTGGTGTTGACGCTCTGGCCGCCAGGCCCGCTGGAGCGGTACACTTCGATTTTCAAATCGTCGGGAGCGATCTCCACCTCCACCTCCTCGGCTTCGGGCAAAACCGCCACCGAAGCCGCCGATGTGTGAATCCGGCCCGAGGCCTCGGTCTTGGGAACCCGTTGCACGCGGTGTACCCCGCTCTCGAACTTGAGCTGGCCGAAGGCATCCGCACCCGAGACCACGAACACCACCTCCTTAAAGCCGCCGGCCGGATTCTGACTGGAGGAAAGCTCCTCGGTCTTTAAGCCCCTGCGCTCGGCGAAGCGGTGGTACATGCGGTACAGGTCGCTGGCAAAAAGCCCAGCCTCGTCGCCGCCGGTGCCGGCGCGGATCTCGACGATGGCATTGCGGCTGTCGTTGGGGTCTTTGGGAATCAGCAGTACTTTGAGCGTTTCCTCTAGTTGCGCTACTTTTCCTTTTAGTTGGTCTCGCTCGGCCGCGGCCAATTCGACTAGCTCTGCATCGCTGCCATCGGCGATGATTTCCTCAGCCTCTGCAAGCTGTTCCAGCGCGGCGCGGTACTGGCCTGCCAAAGCCACCACCTCCTGCAAGTCGCCCATTTCCCGCGCCAGCTTCTGATACTGAGCCGGGTTTTGGCTGGTGGCCTGATCGGCCATAAGCTCGCTTAGCTCCTCGTAGCGCTGCTCGTATTCGTTCAATTTATCTAACACGATGGATTGGCCTCGACTTCTTCATTTAGGGCGCGGCGCAACGCGAACAAGGCGACCTCTAACTGGTCGTCGTCCGGCTCGCGGGTCGTAATGCGCTGCAACCACAGCCCTGGGGTGCTCAGCAACCGGACCAGCGGGGCATTGCGCTTCTTACCCGAGAATTTGAGCAACTCAAAGCTCGTCCCCGCGATAAAGGGCAGGACTGCAAAATGAGTGGCAAAGCGCTCAAAAAGGCTTTGCGTGTGCCCAAAGACGAGCGGGAACAGCGAATCTACACAGGCGAAGATCAAAATCACAAAGAGCACTACGATCAGCATGAAGCTAGTTCCGCAGCGCGGATGCAGCCGACCAAAGCCCCGCGCCGCGGCCACCGTTAGTTCGGCACCGGCCTCTAAGGTGAAGATGCTTTTGTGCTCGGCACCGTGGTATTGAAAAACTCGCTGGATTTCGCGCCACTGGCTTATCGCCCAAAGATAGACGATCAAAAGCGTCGCCCGCACCGCACCAGCCACTAGGTTGAATTCGAAGGCGTTCTCCTGCAAGCCCAAGAGTTGGGCAGCTAGCAGCGGCAAAAAGAAGAACAGGCCCACGCCCAGCCCCACGGAAAAAATCATCGTCGCCCACAAGGCCAATTGCTCCCGCCAACTCTCCTCCCGCTGCTCGACCTGTCCCTCTTCCTGGCTGGCGACGTCGGCTGAGAAATTGAGGGCCTTCAGCCCGATGAGCATCATTTCAAAAAAAGAGAGAGCACCGCGCAATATGGGCAGACCCAACAGGCGATAGCGTTGCGCCAGAGGATCGTACGCTTCCTCGCGCACCACGATCTGGTGGTCAGCCGCCCGCACCGCGGTGACGATTTTGCCGGGCACGCGCATCATCACCCCTTCGATGACGGCTTGGCCGCCGACTGGCAGATCTTGCGTGAGTTGTTCTCTGTCCATGGACTCGCGTACACGAAAAAGGCGATACGATCACCCTCGAGAGGGCGTCCTATCACCTCTTTGCGCGGAATGGATCGCTAGGCTTGCTGTTCGCTTTTACCGTAGCGGCGGTTGAACTGATCGATGCGCCCGCCTCGATCCATGATCTGCTGGCGCTTGCCGGTATAGAAAGGATGTGACGCCGAGCTGATTTCGACCCGGATTACCGGATAGGAATTCCCGTCTTCCCACTCCATCGTCTCTTCGGACTTCATCGTCGAACGCGACAGTATCTTGTAGTCACAGCTAGTATCGAGAAAGATAACCGTTTGATATTTGGGATGTATGTCTTTTTGCACCTTTACACTCCTCTGCTTTCTGGGGCTTGAAACTCGGCTGTCGAGTCA
>JAJEEZ010000041.1:0-4563 GCA_022820705.1 Candidatus Latescibacterota bacterium
TGCATCAGACGCCTTGGCTATCGCGCTATGCCACACCCAGCAGTCCGGCCGGGTTTTAAGCGAGGGCCGAGGACAGCGCAAGCCCGAGATAGAGGCCTTGCTCAGCCGAATGGTCCGGCGTTAGGTATATCCGTGATAACACACCTGCGCGGAACACTTCTGTCCAAATCACCTACCTATGCCGTCGTCGACGTCGGGGGCGTAGGGTACGGCTTGGCCATATCCCTGATAACTTTCGACCAACTGCCCCCAGCCTCCGAGGCGGTCCATTTGTCCACCTATCTCTACGTGCGCGAAGACCGCATGGAGCTTTTCGGCTTCGCCGATGAGGAAGAGCGAGAGGTTTTCGAGTTGCTGATCGGCGTTTCGGGCATTGGCCCTCATTCGGCGTTGACCGTGCTGTCGGGCATGACTCTGCGCGATTTGCAGGAGGCCATCTTGCAGGAGCGCGTAACCGAACTGACGGCGATCAAGGGCATTGGTCGCAAGACCGCGGAACGCTTAGTGCTCGATCTAAAGGACAAGGTTCATTTGAGTGCTGCGGCGACCGGCGAAGCGGCCTCGGAAGTCAAAGCTGGCGCAACCGACGAAGCGGCAAAGGCTCTGATGACGTTGGGGTACGCAGCACCTGCCGCGCGCCAAGCGGTGCGCAAGGCCGCCGAAAAGCACGGTACCGATCTGAGTGTGCAACAGCTAATCAAACTGGCTCTCAAGGAACGCTGAAGGCTCGGCTATGGACCATCGACCCATAGATCCTAGTGGCGGAGACGACGACCTTCAGTTCGACAATACGCTGCGTCCTCAGTCCCTTGCCGAGATGCTGGGCCAAGAGAAGACCAAGCAGCAACTCGGCATTGCCATTGAAGCTGCCCGGCAGCGCGGCGAAGCCATGGATCACGTGCTGCTATACGGTCCGCCCGGTTTGGGCAAGACGACGCTTTCGTATGTGATCGCCAAAGAGCTAGGCGTTGAAATTTATCCCACTTCAGGGCCTTTGCTCGAGCGTCCGAGCGACTTGGCTGGCATGCTCACGACCATGGAGCCACGCGACGTGCTCTTCATTGACGAGATTCACCGCGTCAACCGCGTGGTCGAGGAATACCTGTATTCGGCGATGGAGGACTTCAAAATTGACATCATCATCGACCAAGGTCCGGCGGCCCGCTCAGTCAGCGTACCGTTGGAGCCTTTTACCTTAATCGGGGCCACGACGCGCCAGGGCCTGTTGACTTCGCCGATGCGCGCGCGCTTTGGACTCAATGCCCACCTCGACTACTACTCGGTCGCCGAACTCGCCGCTATCGTCAAGCGCGATGCTCGCCTGCTGAATTTATCGGTTTCAGAGTCGGGCGCGATGGAAGTTGCCCGTCGCTCTCGCGGCACGGCGCGGATTGCCAAGCGCTGGCTGCGTCGGGCACGCGATTTTGCCCAAGTGGAAGGCGAAGCCGAGATCGATGCCGAGGTGGTGCAAAAGGCACTCGTCATCCAGGATGTCGATGAGATGGGGCTCGATAAGATGGATATCACGTTGCTGCGGGCCATTATTGAAAAATTCAACGGCGGCCCCGTCGGCCTGAGCAATCTAGCGGCCACAATCGGCGAGGAGGCCGAGACAATCGAGGAAGTGGTCGAGCCTTATTTGATTAAGGAAGGGTTTGTTAAGCGCACCCCCAAAGGCCGCATGGCCATGCCGCGAGCTTGGGAACGCCTTGGCTTCGAGCCACCACCAAGCCACGGCGAGCAACTAGAGCTTCTATGAGCGCGGATGGCCACGACGTGATTCTGGCGTTGGACACGGCTACCCCGGTCGGCAGCGTGGCGCTCTGCGCGGCAGCAGGAATCGTCGTCAGCCGCTATTTCGACGTGGGATTGCAGCATTCACAGCGGCTCTTCGGCGAGGTGGAGGCAGCACTAGAGGCCGCAGACATGGATGTCGAGGGAGTGCGGGCCGTAGCCGTCGCGATTGGGCCAGGGTCGTTTACTGGCTTGCGGATCGGGCTGAGTGCGGCTAAGGGCTTGTGTTTGGCTGCGGACAAGGATTTAGTGACCGTTTCAACGCTGGAGGCTCTTGCCGCTCGTCTGCCCTTTGCCCGCCTGCCTGTCTGTACGGTCCTCGACGCGCGCAAGCGCGAGGTCTATGCCGCGCTCTACGACACGGCGACGGGCGTTCCGGTCGAATTGGCACCGCCCCGGGCCATCGCGCCAGCGCAGTTGGTCCGAGAGCGGGCTAACGAGGCGACGATTTACACCGGAGACGGAGCCACGGCCTATCGCGAGCTATTGGCGGGCAACCCAGCCGCGCAATTTGCCCCCCTGTCCTGTGCCCGGCCCGACGCCGGAACTATCGGCTGGCTGGCGCTATCCAAGCTGGGGCAGGGCCAAACTGCGGACTTGGCCTCAGTGGAACCCGATTACTTGCGTTCGCCCGATGCTCGTCCCCTAGCGCGAGTATGAGCGGCGAGAGTCGCTTCGTTCCGCTAGGACCGATCCACCTACATCGCTTGATGGAGATTGAGCGAGGCTCTTTCGCCAATCCGTGGAGCGAAGCCGATTTTTATTACTTACTTGCCGATAGAGGTGCCCTGTGTCTGGGGCTTTTGCACTGCGGCAAATTAATCGGCTACGCGCTGGGTTATTTCGCCGACCGCTATTTTCATCTCGCCAATCTCGCGGTAGATCCGGCATATCGGAACCGGGGATGGGGTGGGCAGTTATTGGGGCGGATGTTGCGCGTGGCCGCAGGACAGGGCGCTAGCTGTTGTGCGCTCGAAGTGCGCTCGGCAAATCGGGCTGCGCGGGCGCTCTACTGCAAGGCGGGGTTCCGGGTCGTAGGGCGGCGGGCGGCGTACTACAGCGATCCCCCGGACGACGCCGTTTTAATGGAATGCAACATAGAGATTTTGTAATTTATTTATTATACTTTAACCCTTTGGCGACAAATAACCGCCAGAGCTTATAACAGCAAAAGAGGGACGCGATGGCTGAAGTAATTCTGAAGAATGTTCGCAAAGTGTACGACAAAGAAGTGGTGGCGGTGGACGACGCCGATATCGAGATCAAGGACAAGGAATTCGTGGTACTCGTCGGCCCCTCGGGTTGCGGCAAGTCCACGACGCTGCGAATGATCGCCGGGCTTGAGGAAATCACCGCCGGTGATATTTCGATAGATGGGACGATCGTCAACGACGTGCCCCCCAAAGACCGCGACATCGCCATGGTATTTCAGAATTACGCACTCTATCCGCACATGAGCGTCTATCAAAACATGGCTTTTGGGCTTAAGCTGCGGAAATATCCCAAAGACGAGATTGAGGCGCGGGTGCAAGAAGCAGCCGATATACTCGGCATCCAAGAGCTGCTAGAACGCAAGCCCAAAGCGCTTTCGGGCGGTCAGCGCCAGCGCGTGGCGGTGGGGCGCGCCATCGTCCGCAAGCCCAAGGTATTTCTCTTTGATGAACCACTGTCCAACCTCGACGCCAAGCTGAGGGTGCAGATGCGCACCGAGATCAGCAAGTTGCACACCCGCCTAGGGGCCACCATGGTGTACGTGACGCACGACCAAGTCGAGGCCATGACCATGGGAGACCGCATCGTAGTCATGCGCGATGGCCTAATCCAGCAAATCGACAAGCCTCTCCATCTCTACAACAAACCCGTCAACCAGTTCGTCGCCGGCTTTATCGGCAGCCCTTCCATGAACTTCATCCGCGGTACGCTATCCTCCAATGGCAGCGGGATAGTCTTCGACGAAGGCAATGTGCAACTCGCCCTGCCCGCCGGTCACGGCGATCAGCTAGGCAGCCACTTGGGTCAGGAGGTGACGCTGGGCATCCGCCCGGAAGACATCCACGACCCGGATACCATTGGCCGCAATGTCGAGACCGTGGAGATTACGGCCAAGGTCGAAGTGGTCGAACCGATGGGCAACGAGGTCTTTCTCAATCTGACCACCGGCAAGACCGCTTTCGTCGCCCGCGTCGATCCGTTGCACATGCCGCAAGTTGACCAAACGGTGCGGTTGGTCGTCGAGATCGACAAAGCCCACTTTTTTGCTCTGGACAACCAAGAGAGCCTGTTGCAGAAATAGGGATTGGCTTGGACAGCACGGGCGGCACCCCGCACTCCGGGGAGTTTAGCGATCTGGCCCGTCGAGATCGGGCTGGGGCCGTGGCCGCAGCGTGGCTCGAATCGGGCCGCATCCCCCATGCGGTTCTCATCTGCGGGGCCGAGGGAACCGGCAAACGACGTTTTGCACTCGCGTGGGCGCAGGCCCTGTTGTGTACAGACAGCGGCCCTGCTGCCTGCAATCGTTGCCCGAGTTGTCGCAAGGTTGCTTCGTTCATACATCCCGACCTCCACACCGCATTGCCATTACCTCCGCGCCGAGGCAAGCAGCGGCTTGCGCTGGCGGACTTGCGCGAGTCCGTAGTGGAGTACGTTCACGGCGCGGGCGCAGCTATCCCCGGCAATGCCAATATCGCGGTGGAGCACCTACGCCAGTTGCAAAAGGAGTTGGCATTTGCGCCGACGGAATCCCAGCGCAAAGTCGGCCTAATTTTCGCC
>JAJEEZ010000087.1:0-4166 GCA_022820705.1 Candidatus Latescibacterota bacterium
GCGTTTCGTCGGATTCGGGCATCCCATGTTTTTTCTGGGGGCCACCAACCTGCCCGCCACTGGTGCCTATATCCACCAAGTCATTCCCATTCAGGCTTTCTCCTTTAAGTTGGGGACGCCGACCGGTGCTGCTGTGGGAGCGGTGCGCCAAGACCGCCTACCCGCGATCGCCGGGACACTCGGTGAGACGCCGGACATGCTGCCAGTGCGGGTTGCCCTTCAGTCGGCGGCTGACGACCATGCCTTCCGCTGCGAGGTGCTGCGCCATCCCGAATGGAGCGCGTCCTTGGTCCGCTCGGTTTTGTTCAACTCCCTCGAAACCACTGAAAAGCTCTTTGGCGACGCCACGCTGCGGATGCGCAGCCACATCGCCCTAGCCGATGGCCGCACGGTGGAGCGCGAGCAAATGTACAGCAGTGGAACCGCGCTACTTCGCGCCGTGATAGACGCCGTGCGGCCAGTCGGCGTGTTGCTCAACAACCCCTTCGCAGGACTGACCTTAGACTCGCTGCACTTTGAGTTGGAAATCGACGAAACCCTAGCCCAAGCCCGCATCACGGGCCTGCGGCTGTCGCCGCCCGATCCCAAGGTTGGGCAGCGAGTCTCGCTCCAAGCGACATTGCAACCGTATCGCGCCGAGCCGGTTACAGAGCGCTTGGAACTAAGTTTGCCCGCGCATCTCGAACCCGGCCCCTTCGTCGTGCGCGTCGGCAGCGGTGTGGCGAGCGCGAGTTGGGAAGTACAGCGCCAGCCCGATGCGTTTGTGCCGCGCAATGCCGCTGACGTGCTCGCATTGCTCGAGCGCACGGGTGCAGCCGACGAACTGGTCGTCGAGGTCTTTCGCGCGAAGCCGGGTTTTACGGTGAACGGGCGCGAGTTGCCCGGGCTGCCGCCCTCGGCATTGGCCGTGCTGAGCGCGGACCGTTCGGCTGGGCATCTGGGGCCGGTCCAAGGCGAGGTCGTCCTCCGCCGCACCCTAACCACTGACTACGTCCTCTCCGGCGAGCAAAGTCTCGACATGACATTGAGAAAGCCCTGATCTGATGATACTTACAACCCGAGCTCTGTTTTTGTTTTTCTTGCTACTGTCGGCGGCCAGCGCGACCGAGGCGGGACGCGCCAAGGCTTGGCAGCAGCACGCGTACGACGACTTCGCCGAAGGCGAGAGCGAAGGTATCTCCATTGCCGCGGACGGTGCGCTGGAGCTAGCGCCCGAGCTTGTCGAACTGGCATCCTTAGAAGCCGAGCGCGTCTGGTCCATGACACCCAACCCCAAGGGAGGTCTCTACGTGGGCACCGGCGACTCGGGCCGGCTCTTTGCCGTCGATGACGAGGGGGAAGCCGAGTTGCTGTTCGATTCGCCCGAACTCGTCCTCCATGCCCTGATCACCGGGTCCGACGGGCAGCTCTACGCTGGCTCGGCTCCCGACGGCCTAATCTACGAGATCGATGGCGAGGGGCCGGCAAAAACCTTGCTCCAGACCGGCAGCCGCTACGTGTGGGACTTCGCCTTAGTCGATGGCCAGCTCTACGCGGCCACAGGTGAACCCGGCCAAGTGCTCAAAATCGCCAGAGATGGGTCGCACGAGGTCTTCTTTGCGCCAGAAGATCGCCACGTTATAACTCTGCTCGCCCACAAAGACCGCTTGTACGCCGGTACGTCCAGCAAGGGCCGCATCTACGAGATCAACGGCGAGGGCCGCGGGCGGCTGCTTTTTGAAAGCGAGCAAGAAGAAATCCACAACCTAGTGGTAGGGGTCAACGGAGAGATTTTCGCCAGCGCGATTCCCAAGCCGACCAAAGGCGAAAATTCCCACAAGGTCCCAGCAGCCGTGTACCGCGTCGGAGCGGAGGGGGCGGTTTATCCCATTTGGGAGGACACCGAAGCCAAACTCGTCAATCTCGTTGCAGCCTACGAGCACCTGCTGCTCAGCACCTCCGACCCGGCGCAGCTTTTGCGCCTCAGCGCCGATGGCCGCCGTGCACTGGTCGTGCAGTTCGAGAGCCTCGTCCCCAGCCGCCTCTTGTTCGGGCCAGACGGCGCGCTCCACTTGGGCGGGGCGCAAAACGCCGTCGTCTCCACCCTACCCGAGCAGGGCCGCCGCAAGGGGCACTTTGAATCAGCAGTCGAAGACTTTGCCATCCACGCGCGATGGGGCGCGCTCGAATGGCGCGGCACTCAACCCGCAGACACCCGCATAACCGTGCAGACGCGCACCGGCAACAGCGAAGAGCCGGACAAAACCTGGAGCGCGTGGTCCGAGCCGCTGACCGAGAGCGGCCAAACCATCGCCAGCCCCCCCGCTCGCTTTATCCAGTACCAAGTCGAGATGGAATCCACGCGCGACGGGGCCACGCCCCGGCTCAGCTCGATCGAAATCCGCGGCGTCCAAGTCAACCTCAAACCCCGCATTACCGAACTGCAAACCTTTCCCTTCCGGCCACAACAATCCGGCAACGGCGGCCAATCCCAAGGCGCACCTCAAGCTGGCCAAGGGCGGCGCAACAATCGGCCCCCCCAAGCGAAAAGTCTCCGCCTAGTGCGCTGGCACGCCCAAGACCCCAACGAAGATGAGCTGGTGTACGACCTCTATCTCAAGGGCGAGGATCAGCGAGCGTGGAAGTTAGTCGAAGAAAACATCGCGCAAACTTCGGTTCTCTGGGATACCGAATCCATGCCCGAAGGCCAGACCCAGCTCAAGCTGGTGGCCTCGGACCGCATGGACAACCCAGCGGCCGAACGCCTGCGCGACGAGCGCGAAAGCGCGCCCTTTGCCATCGACAACAGCCCGCCAACCGTTGCACTTGACGCGCAGACCAACGCCGATGGTGCCGTCGTCGAAGTGGCGATTAGCGACCGCATCTCTGCGGTGCAAAAAGCCTATTACACCATTGATTACGACGAACAACAGCACCCCATCGCGCCGCTGGACGGCGTCTTTGACAGCCGCAGCGAAAAGGCGCGCTTTGCCGTCGAAGGGCTGGCAGCGGGCGAGCACGTCATTGTCGTGCGGGCCCTCGACGCCCTCGACAACATCGGCGTGCGGCAAATCGTCATCCAGATCAAGTGAACCAGCCTGTGCAATGTAGCGATCCGGTCGAGCTGTGGATCGTCTTGTGAATACTATTCTGCGTCCATCTGCGGATCATCTTATGAATGATTTAAAATTGCAATACATGCGCCGCGCCTTGCGGTTAGCGCAGCGGGGACGCGGCAAAGTCAGCCCCAATCCCATGGTCGGCGCGGTGGTGGTGCGCGGGGACTGCATCGTCGGCGAAGGGGCCCACCTGAAGGTCGGCGGACCTCACGCCGAGGTTCACGCCCTGCGCCGGGCCGGCGACGAGGCGCAAGGGGCCGATCTCTATGTCACGCTGGAACCTTGCTCCTTCCACGGCCGCACCCCGCCTTGTACTGAAGCTGTACTGCACGCTGGCATTAAAAAACTCTATTGCGCGATGGAAGACCCCGATGAGCGCGTGGCGGGGCGGGGAATCGCCGCGCTGCGGGAAGGGGGAGTCGCCATTGAGGTCGGACTTTGCGCTGAAGAGGCGCACCGCCTCAACGCGGCTTACATCAAACACCGCACCCAAAACCTGCCCTTGGTCCTGCTCAAGCTGGCGCAGACCCTCGACGGCCGCATTGCGGCGCGCAGCGGCGATGCGCGTTGGATCACCGGTGAGCGAGCGCGACGCCACGTCCATCGCTGGCGCTCTTGGGTCGATGCCGTGGCCGTGGGCGCGGGCACAGTACAAGCCGACGATCCCCTTTTGACGGTGCGCCACGTGCCCGGGCGCGACCCGCGGCCCATCGTCATAGACGGGCGCTTGCGCACCGCGCCCGAGGCTCGCGTCTATCAGCGGTCCGGTGCCGTGCTCGTCACCGCAGAGGACACACCCGCCGACAAGCGCCGGGCCTACGCGATCAAAGGGGTCGAGGTTTGGACTTTTCCGGCTTCTGCCGGACGCATCGACTTGCGCTTGCCCCTTGGGCGCATGGCGCAAGAGGGCATGACCAGCGTCCTCATCGAAGGCGGTGGTCAGTTGGCCGCGGCCGCACTCGGCGACCGCGTCGTTGACCAAGTGCTGCTCTACCTCGCACCGAGGCTGATGGGAGAGGGGGTCGCTGCCATTGGCGACTTAGGAATCGAGCGCGCTGCCGAGGCCAT
>JAJEEZ010000504.1:0-3411 GCA_022820705.1 Candidatus Latescibacterota bacterium
TTGGGAATGTCGTCCGCGACCAACTGGCTCATCTCAAACAGCCGCACTCGGCCCCAGCGCGGCCACACCCGCTCGTAGCCCACCTGCACGTACGTGCTGTGGTTCTTGCGGTCGGCTGAGATCTGCGCCTCGCGCAAGGCCCCGACTTTGAGCTGCCAGTGCCGACCTAGTCCCACCCCGCCATAGACATTGAAGCCAGCCTGATCGCGGCGATAGGGATAGTCCGGCTCAGTGTCATTTTCGTACAGATCAACCCAGAAGTTGTGGTTCATATCCACGCCAAAGAGGAACTCGGGCCGGTCCACTTGGAAGCGCAGGAAGGGCTCTTGGTAATCGGGAATATTATTGGCCTTGACGCGATTGTCGTTCTGGTTGAAATCGGGCACCAAGTCGTTGTTCAGATCCCAACCGGGAAAAACCTGCCGGTCGTCAACCAGAAAATCGGCGCGGAAGGCATCGGGGAAGCGGTCTTGGTCGTCGTTGTCTTCGACCAGATCAAAGCGGTTGCCCTGTCGAGCGTAGTCGAGTCCGGTGGTCGTAGTGACAAAAGCCTGGGTGTTGTAGCGCGGGTCAATGGAATACACC
Organism: Candidatus Latescibacterota bacterium; assembly: GCA_022820705.1. Lineage (GTDB taxonomy): Bacteria > Latescibacterota > UBA2968 > UBA8231 > UBA8231. Next base: position 586 of record JAJEEZ010000504.1, read on the forward strand.
TCGCCGAACAACGTGAATGGTTCCCAGCCTTTCCGCACATTCACCATCCAGGCTGGCGCACTGGGTTGGCCCTTAATCCCGGCCGAGGCCGTGTGAGTTTCCTCGGCGACGTTGGGGTATTGACGCCAACTCCAACTCAAGTCGTATTCGCCATACACGTCGAACCCGAGCAAGTCCTCCACCCGAAGCGTGCCGCCGGCCACAGTGGTAGCGGTGGGCAGGCCGTAGGCAAAGCTGACCACGCCTAAATTGGAGATGTCCTGCACATTGCCCGCCGCCTGCGACACTAGCGTAAAAAAGGGATTTTCCGTCGGCGCTACGTCGAGCCGGGTAAATCCCTCTTCTCCCAAGCCGCGCACCCCTTCGCCCGGATCGAGCAGCCCCAACTGGCGATCAGAACTCATCCAGACCTGATAGTCATTGGCCAGCACCAGCCGAAATTCTACTGCGACAATCTCCGACTTGTCGGCCGCAGCCCGGTTGACAAACGACGCACTGTCAAAGTCGTAGAGCAGGCTGATTTGCTCGTCGCCGTCCGCGCTAAGAAAACCCCGCCGCTCCAATCCTCCTTCAATCACCGGACCAAAGCGGATGTCCCGGCCCTGCTCCACCGTGCCGTCGCGATAGGTAATAATCACGTCCGAGGCGTCGGGGAAAAAGGCCGCACCGCCGCGGCCGTCCTCCGGCGAGTCGTCCTTCAATAGAATCTCGATCTGCCCAACCGTCTGGTTCTGTTCGTTGGTCAAAGATCCTTTGTGCAAGGTCTCCACGAGTTGATCCGCCACACTATTGGTCTGGTGGGCACTGACCGCGTGCAACCCCACCTCGACAAAATCGCCCACTTGCGCTGCAAAACGGCCTCCCGCCAAAGACGTGGCGTCCGTAAAGGCCCGCTCCGTCTCCTGGATGGCCCTAGGCCCTGAGATCAGCGAATGCAGGAAGGTCATCTGATACTTGTCCGTGGCCAAATCCAGTTGGAATCCGTTCAAACGCGGCTTGGAAAAGGCCAGCGGCGTCAGGGTCGTGCGCAAATTGTTACTCACCGTCAGCGCATAGTGGTACTGACCCTTCCCGTCTCCGGCAATCACTAGTTGGTTAAACCACCGCTCGAACACATTCGTCTTGAACAGAGTGCTCCCCGCCTCTTGGGGCCGCGTCTGCGCGGTGTTGAACACCAACCACCCTTGAGTCAAATAATTCCCATACAAGTCGTAGAAGTAATCCCCCTGCAGATCGACATCCACGTAGCGCCGGTACGGCAGCCGCGCCCGATTGGTGTACTGCCACTGCCGCCAGCGGTATTCTTCGTATAGTTCCTGCGGCACGTACCAGCGCCGTACGGCCGGGTCCAGCGCGGCCAGATACACCTCCGGACTCAAGGTCATCAGCCGAGCTTCCGCGCCCTGCTGCAATCCCAGCCGCTTGCCGTACTCAACCTGAGCAGCGCTGTCGCCGACGACCGCAAGGACGAGCAGTAAGGCTAGTTTTTGTCTTGTCGATTTGCTCATAGGACGACCACCGCGTCTCAATAGGCCACGGCGATGAGGTGAACCCGGATCTGTCCGTCAAAGGCCGTAGCATCCGCGTCCACCTCAATCTTGCACAAATACAAACCCGGCACCACGACCCGCCCATCCTCATCCCGTCCATCCCAGATAAACCGCTGCTGCCCGCCTGTGGCCAACGCCTCCAACTGCCTCACTTGACGACCCGCCAGCGTATAGATCCGCACTGCCAACGATCTCTCCGCCTGCACCCGGAACAAGGAAAAGTCAATCTCAGCCACCTCGTTGACCCCATCGCCGTTGGGCGTAAAAGGATTTGGCGCGATCGCCACTTGGGCAATGGCCGCGTCGGTTCCCTGCGCACGAATGGCCAAGCTCTTTGCCGGACTCAGCCCAGTTACATCGCCGCCGTCAGCCGCCTGCCACGCGGTCGGAGGCTCGCTCTGCCGCACTGCAACGGCCAAGCGCGTCCCCTGCAAATAGACCCGCGAGGCAAAGCGCAGCCGCACCAATCGGCCCCGGTCCACCACCCAGCCTCGTTGCGCACCTAGCCCGTTGTAGCGACTCTGGTCGAGACTGTCGCCCACCGCGTCAAACGGCACCTGATCGCCCAAGCCGACGACCTTGCGGAAGTAACGCACCGGCCCCTGCTCGACTGCCGATAGAGCCTCGTAGGTCTCCACGTCCACCTCGACCAGACCACCACTCTCCTCCCACCGGAAATAGCGCACCGCGCCCTGTTCGGCCTCGGGCAGGAGACTGTACGAGGTAAAGGTCAACAAATTGCGATCCAGCCCGGTGGGCACCTCGTCGCCGGGAGCCACCGCACGATAGTACACCGGCGCGAGAATTTCGGAGGATGTCCCCTGCACAGTCTCAGGAAAGCGCAACCACAGCGAATCGCCCTCGGTGTGCACGGCCAACTCGGCCCCCTGCGCGTCGAGCAGCCGTCCGTTAGCATCCCGCGCAAAGCGCTGAAACGGAGTCTCAGACGCCAACTCCGCTTCCGTGCCCAAGGCCACATCGACCAGCCGCAGGTCCAGCCCCGGCTCGGCGCGCACCCGCACTTCGTCGAAACCGAGGCTGCGCATATTGGCTGGCTGCGCTAAAAAGTCGGGCTGCACAAAGAGAGCAAACGTATCGAGCACTCCCGCCTCCACGACCGTCGGCCACACCTCGGCGCGCAACTGCTGCACCACCGGCTGATGCAGTCCCACCGAGAGGCGGTGCAGCGCCGGCACGTGCGGACCGCCATCGTTTTTGAGCCGCCCCTCAAACTGCATAAAGCGCCGCAGGCTCGGCGAACTTGCCAACTCCCCCG
>JAJEEZ010000066.1:0-8758 GCA_022820705.1 Candidatus Latescibacterota bacterium
GGGGGCGCGGAAGAGCTTCTCTACGGTTCTACTCATCGTCGTCTCCTGAGTCAGTTGTCCCACATCAACAATACGGCCATCGTCTCGCCCAACCGATTGTAGAGCAGATCGAAGGCCGCGGCCGCTTCAGTGTAGGGGAAGCGGTGGGTGATCATCTTGGCGAACTGGATCTGATCCGTAGCCAGCAGTTCTAGCGTCCGTGCCGATCCTTCGGGCCGCCGACTGGCGTCGAGGTAGCTGCCTATGAGGCGCTTGCCCATGATTTTTTCCGAGTAGAGCGGCAGAGGTTCGTTCTCGTACAGGCCCAGCACCTGCAAGAGGCCGCCGCTCTTGAGCATGTCCTGCGCCTCGGCAAAAGCCTGCGCCCCGGCCCGCCCGCCTACAGCTTCAACCACGATGTCGGCACCCTTTCCGTCCGTCAGCTCCAAGACCTGTGCAACAGAGTCGCCGGCGCTAGCGTCTATCACCTCGTCGGCCCCTAACTCGCGCGCCAGTTCGCAGCGCAAAGGCAAAGTGTCAATCCCAATGACGCGCCCCGCGCCTTGTGCTTTGGCCGCCTGCATACAACCGCTGCCGACCAAGCCCTGCCCCTGAATGACCATGACATCGTCCGGCCCGGCCCCGGTCTCCCACATCCACAGGACCGAACTGGTTCCCAGCGGCCAGAAGGTACCCGCCTCGGGCGACAGGCCCGCTGGCAGGCGCACGGCCGCGGGCTTGTGTTGGGTGGCCGCGACTTCGACCGCCACGTATTCGGCGTGCGGCGCGAGAGCCGCGACCAGATCGCCGGTTTTGAACTCTTCGACCTCCGCGCCTGCTTCAGCAACTCGGCCCACCAGCGAGTAGCCCATGGATCGGTGGTCGATCGCCTCTTCGCGCACGTAGCGCCGCCAAATCTCCGATCCTCGGCTAATTAGTGAACATTCGGCGCGAATCAAAATCTCGGTCGAGGCAATGGCTGGAGTCTCGACCTCTTCTACTACTATGTTATAGGCCCCTGCGGGCTTGGCGATGCGTTTCATAGATGGCCTCCTCGCGGACAATATGGCAAAAATACCGCGTGGAAACCAACTTAGTGCAGCGCGGACAAAAAAAACCGGGCGCACCCACTAAAGGTGGAGTGCGCCCGGCTGTACTCTCAGAAGCTATGTCGCCGAGGCGACTGTGCTTCTGACCAGGTAGTCGATCACCTGGAGTTGATCAAGTGATCAACCTCCCTGCGGTACGATTACTACTCAATGGACCACCTCCTTTCGCTTGTGCGCGCCTCATAATCCATACTCCAACTCTGCGCGTCGTTGCGGCCAATTACAAAGTCGGGTTGGCCCGCTCGCATAGCCTCGAGCCTCAGCGTGGCGGTAACAGGGGTTTGTGGCCCCCGAACTCGACTTGCGTTTAATATGGCAAACGCCGAAGAACCATGTCAAATGCTTTTTACCTTTACCGGCTGTCCGCTAGCGGCCGAGGCCCATGCCGCTTCGGTCAATTCAATGACCCGCAGGCCGCATTCGGGGGGCACCTGCACTTGATCGCGGCCGAGAATCGCGTCGATGAAATTCTGGTCGGGCGTCGTCGAGCCAGGCAAGTTATTTACTTCGTACACCTCATTGCTGTGCTGCGTTTTGTAAAAAATCTGTCCTTGGCGGATATAGACCACGGCCTTGGTTCCCCAGATGGTGATGTCCTCCCACATCCCACCGGTCGGCGAGTTGCCCACCACCGCAATCGTCCCCAGCGCGCCGTTGCGAAAGCGCAGCGACAGCGCCGAGTTGATATCCACCTCGGAGTCGAAATACTCCATGTAGGCCTGCACCTCTGCCACCTCCAGCCCGGTCATCCACAGCGCGATGTCCAGCAGGTGGCTGCCCGAGTCGTTGAGCTGTCCACCGCCCGACAGCGCCATCTGCTGCCGCCACAGCCCAATCGTCCCCTGATACCACTTCTGGTCTTGGAGCGCCGATATAAACTGGATGTCCCCCAATTCCCCGGCCGCAATCTGGTTGCGCACATAGCGGTACTGGGCCTGCAAGTGCCGCTGATAGGAGATCATTAGGACTTTGCCGGTCTCCTCGGCTTTGGCGATAACTTGGCGCGCGTGATCTACAGTACAGACCATCGGCTTTTCGGTCAGCACATGCAGACCCTTGTCCAGCGCGGCCATAATCTGCTCAAAGTGCAATGTGTGCGGCGTGGAAATCTCTACCGCGTCCAGTTCGACTTGCTCCAGCATCTCTTGGTAGTGGGTAAACTCCGGCAACTCTGCGGCCTGCGAGTGGCGCTCTTTAGCCCGCTGCAGGCTGGCCTGATCCACATCGCACAAGGCCACCACTTCGGCCTCGGGGATGTCGAGCACTCGCCCTATGTGCCCACTGGCATTTCCACCACAGCCGATAAATCCCACGCGAATTTTGTCCATCTTCCTCTCTTTTCCGTTTGGTTGAAGAAGTCGCCGGTGATCAGCTCACCTCGGCTCCCGTCGCGATGTCCTGCTCTGGCCCGACTAACACGAGATTTCCCTTTCCGTCGTCGGCTGCCAAGATCATCCCTTCCGAGACAATGCCCCGCAGTTTGGCTGGTTTGAGGTTGGCGACCAAAACTACCTTCCGGCCCGGCAGGTCCTCGGGCTGATACCACTGGGCGATGCCACTGACTACAGTGCGCGTCTCGTCGCCTAGGTCGAGCGTCAGTTTGAGGAGTCTGTCAGCGCCTTCGACCTTTTCGGCAGCTTTGACCTCGGCTACGCGCAATTGCACCTTGGCAAACTCTTCGATCGAAATCTGTTCCACTTGTGGAGCCTCTTTCTTTGGTGGCGTTTGTCGCTTGGGCTTTCCAGTCTCCGACTTGGGGAACAGGATATCCGCTTCCGCCGGTATTTTCGTTCCGGGCGCGGCTTGGCCCCAAGCCTCTAGATCGGCGAACGCATAATCTCCCAACCCTAGATCTGTCCGCACCTGCCGCGCCTTGCTCGGCATGGCCGGCTCCAACAGCACCGAGACGATGCGCAGCCCCTCCGCGATATTGTAGAGGACCGTCCCCAACCGCTCGCGCCCATCTGGGTCTTTCGCTAGCTTCCACGGAGCCTCGTCGTTGAAATAGCGATTGAGCTGCCGCACGAACTGCATCACCGTCTCCAGCGCCTCGAACATCCGCAACCGGCCCACCAAAGACCGCACCTGCCCCACCAGCGCAGTGCCCACCGCAATTAACTCCTCGTCGGCTTCCTGCTGCGATGGCGCGGGCAAGACGCCCTCGGTATGCCGCGTGAGCAAGGCGCGGACGCGGGACAGCAAGTTGCCCAAGTCATTGGCCAAATCCGCGTTGTAGCGCTCGACCAAAAATTGTTCCCCAATGGAAGAGTCTTGGCCGTACACCGTATCCTTCAGCAAGTAGTAGCGCACGGCGTCGGTGCCGTATTTTTCCGCCATTTCAAAGGGATCAATGACGTTGCCCAAGCTCTTGCTCATCTTCTGCTCGTCGTCGTGTCCCTTCAAGAAGCCGCCGACATTGAGGTGTTGGTATAGCGGCACCCCAGCCGCTTTGAGCACGGTTGGCCAAAACACCGCGTGGGGCTTGAGAATGTCCTTGCCGATTAGGTGCTGAGCCACCGGCCAATACGCGTTGTAGCGTGCGCCGTCGGGAAAGCCAAGCGCGGAAGTATAGTTGATCAGGGCATCGACCCACACGTACGCCACGTGCTCGGCGTCCCACGGCAACTCAATGCCCCAGGGCACCCGGCCTTTGGGCCGCGAAATCGACAGGTCGCCGATCGGCTCGCCGAGCAGGGCCAGCACCTCGTTTCTGTACCCGGTGGGACGAATAAAATCCGGGTGGTCGCGGATGTAGTCGCGCAGCCAATCGCGATACTTTTCCATGCGAAAGAAGTAGTTGCCCTCGCGGCGACGCTCCGGTGCGCGCAGGTGATCGGGGCACAGGCCGTTGACCAGTTCCTTGTCGGTGAGAAAGCGTTCGCAGCCCACGCAGTACAGCCCCTCGTACTCGTCGTAGTAGATGTCCCCAGCCGCGTGAACCGCCTCTAAGATCTGGCGCACGACCGCCCTGTGCCGCTCCTCAGTGGTGCGAATAAAATCGTCGTGGGAGATGTCGAGCACCTGCCAAGCGTCGCGGAAGCGCTGGCTGATGCGGTCGCAAAACTGCTGCGGGTCAATGCCAGCCTCGCGGGCAGCCTGATAAATTTTTTCCCCGTGCTCATCGGTGCCAGTCAGGAAGTAGGTGTCGAATCCATCGAGGCGGTGAAACCGCGCGAGAAAATCGGCTATCACGGTGGTATAGGCGTGGCCGATATGGGGCACGTCGTTGACATAGTAGATCGGCGTGGTGACGTAGAATGCTTTGCTCATGGGGCCTCCGGTATTAGTCCCGAGGGCGAACACGTAGATTCGTCCCTGCGAGTTGCCTGCAATCCCGATAACCGCGATCCCGTCCATCCACCGTAGGGGCAACCCTTGTGGTTGCCCAAGTGCCAACATCGAAGCGCACCGAACAGAAATCGGGCATTGCGTATCAAGTATTTACAGGTAGGGTACAATAATATCAAGGACCACTGTAAACGCGCGGCATCAAAAGCTGGCCGTTGCGAGCCAGCGGCAAGCCGGCAAAGGCGCAGGAGTTGCCCCACTGGTCGATGGTAGCCGCGGTTTTGTACTCGTTAATGATGGCGTGGCGCGCACGCGGCGTGTAGTTGTGGCCGGCGCGGTGGACGACGAGGACGTGAATGATGGCCACGTCGCCCGGCTCGGCCTCCAAGACGACCTGCTCACTGGCAGGAACGTACTCGTCGGGAATAGTGTGGCTGTTTTCTACGGTGGGGTACTCGCCCTTAAGATGGCTGCCGGGCAGGACCTCAGTAGCCCCGGCTTCAAATCCACTCGGATCGAGATACGTAATGGCCGCGGCCAAATCTGGCTCGGTGTGGCGCTCGTACGGCCAGTCTTGGTGCCAGCTCTGGGTGCAGACAAAGCCGGGGGGTTTATTGCGGATCTTGCCGTTGTGGAAATCGAGGTCCTGGCCCAAAAGATCGACCATGACCGAGACAATGCGCGGCTCGGTAAACTGATCGAACCAGTAGTCGCCAGCCAACGTCTGATCCATCATGCCGATGACATTGCGCGGGTTGAAGGGGTCGGGCGCGTAGCCGTCCGGCGCGTCCATGAAGGAGTATTTGACGTTCTTGGGCCGAGATTCGATCTCGGTCACCAAGCGATGAAACTCGCCGCGCATCTGCTCCATTTCCGCAGAGTCATAGAAGCCTTTGAGCAAGAGATAGCCGTTGTCGTCGAAGAACTGCTTCTGCTCGGGATCTAAAATGAGCAAGCTCATGGCGCGGTGTCCTTATTAGGTAGGAAGAAGGCCAGTCCAGCGGGCAATATCGGCAGCAAGGCTAGGTATTTCAAGGTCTCAGCCACGCCGATCTGGTCGCCGAAATGGCCGATCAGCGGCAGCGTGAGGCTGGCCAAGCCCCAGCTAAAGCCCAGCGGCAGGCTGGAGACCAAGCCCGTATTTTCCGGTGAAAACTCTTGGGCCATGGCGACCATAATCGAATTGGAAGACAGCAGCAGGCCGCCGCCCAAAAAAAGCAGAGTATAGCTAGCTAGCGTTCCCTCGACATAGATAAAGGCGAAAAGCGGCGGCACCGAGCACAGCAGCGACCCCCAAACCAGCGGTTTAGGATCGATGCGATCAGCTAGATAGCCAACGACGAGCGCGCCGACCACGCCGGCGATATTGTAGATTCCCAAGGGGATGCCACCCGCGACGAGACCGAGGCCGCGCTCCTGGGCCATAAGCGTCAAAAACGTGCCAAATCCCAGTCCCGATACCGAGCGCAAAACGACGATCGCGGTGATCAGCACGAGAGGACCCGCTTGGTCGCCGAGACTGCGCCACTGGGCCGTGCTTCTGCCGTGGGCAAAGTTGGGGTTGCCCAGCGGCACCGCGCGCCAGACGAGCAAAAGGAACAACAGGCCGGGAATGGAGAGATAGGGCAAGGAGTCCAGCCCGAAGGAATTGGTGTACGCCGGTGCCCACAGCGGCGTTAGCCCCAGTCCCAGCGTCCCACCAAAGATAAAGAGTGCCAAGCCGAAGGAGCGGCGCGGTCCGCTGAGTTCGCCGGCCAGCGAGAAGACTTGGGGGTGGAAAGCGGCGACTCCGAGCCCGCCCAGCGTCAGGATGCCGACGAGAGTCAGATAATTGTGAGCCAGCCCCATGAGCGGAGAGAAAATGGTCGCCAAGGCCAAGCCACCGACGATCAGCCAGCGCCAAGCCATGCGGTCGGCCCACAAGCCCATGAGCGGCTGGCTGATATTGCATATAGAAACGATGGAACCCAAAAATCCAACTTGCGCCAAGCTCAGCCCCAAGTTGACCTTGAGCAAGGGCAACAGCGGGGCCAACATCGTGGCGTAGCTATCGACGCAAAAGTGCGAGATCGTAATAACGAACAAGCGGAGTTTTTGCATTCGCCTAGTCTAAACCGTAACCTCCGCGCCGTCCAGACGGCGGCAGAGGCCAAAGGCACCGAGCGCACCGAGCGCCGTGAGGACCGTGCCGAGATAGAAGGGCAGGGCGGCATTGATCTCGATCAGATAGCCGCCGAGCAGGCTGCCGACCACCATCGAGCCGCTCCAAGCGAAGTGGCCCAAACCGACGAGGCGGTTTTTTTCTTCGGGAGCGGCAACGTCGTTGATGAGCCGGGGGATCAGCGTCGAGACGGCCCAAGCCGTAGCGGTGAGGGCGGTGCCGCAAGCAAACAGGCCGACGAGGGAATCGTGCCACAGGGCCAGTCCCAAGGCGCTGAGGAAGACGCCGGACGCCGAGCCGAGGAGCGGTGCCGTGCGGCCGAGGCGGTCGTTGAGATAGCCGACGCTGAGCTGGCAACAGGCCGCCGCTACCAGCGAGAGGGAGGCAAAGAACGCAGGTAGGGCCTCGCTTTCGCTGACTCGATAGATCAACAGGGGCAGCGCCAGCGTCGCCATGCCCCAGAAGGTGGTGATGGTCAGGCGCAGGCTGAGCAGGAGATGCACATTGCCGCGTCCCAAAAGCGGACGATAGGCCGTCCACGTATTGAGGCGCGCCGTCTGTGCAGTGGTCGGAGAGGGCGCGTCGCCGGGCAACAGCGCAAAAGCTAGGACGACTACCGCGACCATGCCGATGCTCATAACAGCGCCGATCTGGGCGAAGGAATAGGCGGTTTTGACCAAACCGGTACAAAAGCTGCCGAGCGCGTTGCCGAGCGTATTGCTGAGAAAGTACAAAGCACCGCCCAAACCGAGTCGAGCGGGAGTGACCGCGGTGATGAGGATGCTCTGCCCAGCCGTGGACCAAGGGCCGCTGGCCGCGCCCATCACCAAGAGCAGGCACGAAAGCCCCCAAGGGTCTGCGGTGCGAAAGACCAAGCCGGTGAACGCGCTGCCGACGAGGCCAATCATCAGGGTCGTCTTGCGGCCAAAGCGGTCGCAGAGCCGGCCGGCAACCACGGCAAATATCCCGCCTAAGAGCAGCATTAGCCCGCGCAGGTATCCAGTAAACCACGGCGGCCGCGCCAAGTCGGCTTCGATATAGACGGGAAAGAGCGCTTGGAAGGGGGCGACGAGGAAGCTCTCGAAAAAGTAAATCAAACAAAGGGCCAGGAAAGCGCGGCTGAGCAGCCCGCCTTCCTGGCCCGTGGTCGCAGACGCTGAGTCCAAGAGGTTATTTCTTGCTCTCGGCGACCGAGTTTTTGAGTACGCCGATCCCAGAGATCTCGATTTCGACCTTGTCGCCCTTTTTCATAAAGGTGCCAGTGGTCGCGCCGACGCCCGATATAGTGCCGGTGCTAATCAGATCGCCCGGTTCTAGGGTAATAATCGCCGAGATGTACTCGATGATTTTATTAACCGGGTAGAGCATCTGGCCGGTGTTGTTGTGTTGCTTGCGCTTGCCGTTGATGTACGTGCTGATGTCGAGAACCTGGGGATCCTTGATCTCGTCCGAGGTGACGATCCAAGGTCCCTGCGGGGCAAAGGTGTCGAGCCATTTGCCGTTGAGCCAGTCGAACCACTCGTCGCGCGGGCGGCTGTCAGTGCGCTTCTTGATGACCAACTCGCGTTCGGATACGTCGTTCATAACGGTGTACCCGGCCACGTATCTGAGCGCGTCCTTGGCCTTGACGCCCTTGGTCTTGCGGCCAATAACTACGGCCAACTCGCCCTCCCAATCGATGCTGTTGGCGATCGGGGGAATGAGAATGCGGTCCCCGGGGCCAACGACGGTGGTCGTCGGCGGCTTCATAAAGACGCGCGGGGTTTCCTTGTCTTGGGCATCCATTTTGCCGCCACCCTCTTCAATGTGGTCTTGGTAGTTGCCGGCCAAGCAGAACACCTTGCGCGGGTTGGGCACGGGAGCGCGGAGGCGGACCTTGCTGAGGGCGTGGATAGTTTTGCCGTTAGGTTCCTTATCCGCAGCGTACGCCGCGGCCTGTTTGGCAGCGCGCTGGCCCTTGGCACCTGCCGAGAGCAGGGTCAGCATGTCAGTAAAGAAGGGGTGCGTTTTGCGCTTTTCACGGCGGGCCAAGACGCGATCGACAGCGGCGAGATCCACGACGATATTGTCGTCGCCAACTACTGCGCCCACGCGCTGTTCGCCAGCGGCAGAGTACGTGGCTAGTTTCACAATTTCCTCCGTATGCAAAGGGTTTCTGCGCCGACCCTTCGGTCGGTGCATTGGTAAATAGATAGGGACAATTTATATTCGGTCAGCATGG
>JAJEEZ010000392.1:0-3434 GCA_022820705.1 Candidatus Latescibacterota bacterium
CCATGCTCAGCCTCGACAACAGCTACTCGCGCCAAGACGTTGAAGACTTCGACCGGCGAGTGCGCCAGAGCTTGCCCGACGAAGCGGTCGAGTACGTCTTCGAGCTAAAAATCGACGGCGTGGCCCTCAGCCTCATCTACCAAGAGAGCCTACTCGTGCGCGCCATCACCCGCGGCGACGGAGTCCAAGGCGACGAAATCACCGCCAACGCCCGCACCATCCCCTCCATTCCCCTCCGGCTGCGGCAGGCCGGGATCAATTGCGAAATCCGTGGCGAAGTCTATATGGAAAGCAGCGACTTCGCCAAGCTCAACGACCAGCGTGCGGCTAAAGACGAGCCGATTTTTGCCAACCCACGCAACTCCACGGCCGGCTCGCTCAAGTTGCAAAACCCCAACCTAGTGGCCAAGCGCAACCTGCGCTTTTTCGCCTACTGGATACACGCCGAAGGTGGCAGCCAGACGCGCCACAGCGAGTGCCTCGAAACACTCCGCGCTTGGGGCCTAATGGTCCCGGAGCACCAGCTCTGTGCCTCGTTAGCCGACGTGTTCGACCACTACGACCACTACGCCGCCGCCCGTTCCGAGCTTCCCTACGAAATCGACGGGGTAGTCATCAAGGTCGATAGCCTCAGCCAGCAGGAACGGCTGGGCTACACCGCCAAAAGCCCGCGCTCGGCCATGGCCTACAAGTTTCCGGCCTATCAAGCCCGCACCCGCCTTCGCGATATTCATCTGCAAGTCGGGCGCACGGGTGCCGTGACTCCAGTGGCTATTTTAGACCCCGTGCCTTTGGCCGGTTCGACCATCGCCCGGGCTAGCCTGCACAACGCGGACGAAATCCGCCGCAAGGATATTCGCATCGGCGACACCGTGCTCATCGAAAAGGGCGGCGACGTGATCCCCAAAGTCGTAGAGGTAGATCCCAGCGAGCGGCCCTCCTACTCCGTAGAATATGCCTTCCCCAACCAATGCCCCTCGTGCAAAAGTCCACTCACCCGCGACGCCGAAGAAGCCGTCGCACGCTGCGACAACCCCATTTGTCCCGCCCAACTGCGCCGCCGCCTCGAACACTTCGCCTCGCGCAACGCCATGGACATCGAGGGCTTGGGGCCGGCCGTGGTTGAACAATTGGTAGAGCAGGGATTGGTAAAGGACTTGAGCGATCTTTACGAACTCGACGTAGCATCTCTTGGTGCCCTAGAGCGGATGGGCGAAAAATCGGCGCAAAACCTCCTCGACGGCCTCGCCCGCAGCAAAGAGCAACCCTTCGACCGGGTGCTCTTCGCCCTCGGCATCCGCCACGTGGGCGCGACCGTAGCCCGCACCTTAGCGCGGACATTTGGCAGCCTCGACGTTTTGTGCAAGGCCAGCGTCGAAGAGTTGGAAGCCACCCACGAGATCGGCCCGACCATCGCCCTCAGCCTGTATGCCAGCCTCCCCGATCTCCCCGCACTCGATCCAGTGCTCTACAAGCTCAAGAATAAGGCCAAGTTGCAGTTTGAGATGAAAGCGGAAGAAGCCGCCGCGTCGCCGTCACCTTTTAGCGGCAAGACCGTAGTTATCACCGGCACCCTGTCGGGCTACAGCCGCGACGAAGCCGCCGCGCTGATCGAGCGCTTGGGGGGTAAAACCACGTCCAGCGTCAGCAAAAAAACCGACCTGCTCATAGCAGGCGAAAAAGCGGGATCCAAACTAGCAAAAGCAGAGGCCAACAACGTCAAAGTGCTCGACGAAGCGGCCTTTATCGCGCAACTAAAAAAGGCCGGGGTGGCCTAATTCCCTTCTAGTTGCTGCTTGCCTTTCTCAAAGATATCGTCGGCCTTTTCCAGCAATGCCTCGCCCCACATCACAACCTTGCTGCCGATCGCTTCGACCCGTTTCCACCAGTCTGAGTCATCGCCTTCGGTAAAGTACAGGCCGACCAATAAGACAATCGCGCACACCACCGCGACCTTGAAAATTTTGCGCAGCAAGCTGCCTAGCAATACCACTGCCACCAACAGCAACAAGATGGCGATGAGCGGGTGCGCCTCCGCATAGGCGACGAGCGCTTCTAGAGAAAAATCGTCCAGCATAGCCATCTCCTAGCTCAGGCCAACGACGCAAATTTCCATTCCTCCAATTCCACCATCTCATCCACGGACACCGGCATTCCCACGCCCAAACCCGCCACTTGCAGCGACCCCACCTCGATCTTTCCTTTCCTCACATCCAAAGCCACCAACCCGTCGTCCACCTCCCGATAGAGCTTCCCGTGCGTGGCCAAGCAGGCCGCTCGCTCGTCCGCAGTCAAGTGATCCAACCCCCGCACGTAGTGGTGTCCGTTGCGCTCGACGTGCCCGATCCCCAGCGCCGCCACGTGTGCCAAATCTTGGTGCAGAGGCACCACCGGCAGATTCATCAGGTCCTCGCCCGAGAGAAAACAGCCCTCCCGTCGCCTCGCCAAGGCCAGATTGGCCAGCGCCTTGACCAGCCCTTTGCACGCCTTGGACGAAACGCCTTCGTATCCCAGCGCCAAGGCTTGGCGGAAGGTGTCCTGCGCATCGTCCGACTCGTCGATGAGCAAGGGACGACGCGCCGCCGCGGCGCGGATGCCCGGCTCTAGCGCTGCATCCAAAGCCAAGCTCCGCTCTAGGGGCTGCTCGACGTAGAGGATGCTCTCGTACAAACGCGGCTGTGTGGCTGCAAGGGCCTCGATCAAACCAATGAGCGAATCCATTTCCCGGTATTGTTCGTTGCCGTCGAGCGTGACCTTGTACTCGGCGTCGCGCCCATCCAACAGCTCGGCAATCGCAGCCAACCGCGCCAAGTCGGCTTCCAAATCGCCGTTCACCTTGACCTTGAAGTACGTCAGCCCTTGGCGCTCGACGCAATCGGCCAGCGACTGCGGCAATCCGTCGTCCAACCGCTCCTCGGGCGCAATATCGCTTGGGACAATCGGATCGGCCAATCCCACTGTGTGCCGCACGTGCAACTGCGCCAGCGGCGTAGCCCCGATCACTTGGCCAGGCTCTACTCCTTGCAGCTCGGGGTGAATCGCCCCCAGATCCAAGCCGAGAAAATTGGTCTTAAGCAACTCGAAGTAACTCGCGCCCACACCGCATCCCACCGCGTCGATCAGGGCGCGTTCCATCAGCGTACTGCCGTGGACAGCCGTCAACCGATTCAGGCCGTGCGCGTCGCCAGCAGATACCGTCTGCGCATAACCGTCCTGCCAGATGGCAAAGAACGACGCGGGGGACCGCGCCGCATCCAAATAAGCCGAGCGCGCCGCACGTGCCGCCCACAGCAAGTCGGCGACATTGTCTTCGTAGCTTTTGGCCGGGTCTTTGTCGAACCATTTAGGCGGAAGGATGTCGGCTGCAACCCCCTGTACCGGAATGCCGTTTTTTAGCGCACCGTGAGCCACCACGTGGAGGATCGGCACGGAGG